>CAYFRA010000026.1:0-3031 GCA_964345395.1 uncultured Paludibacter sp.
TGCTCTACCTGCTGAGCTACTGAATCGGCTCTGATTTGTCAAAGCGACTGCAAAGATATATCTTTTTTTTAAAAGTACAAATAATTATGATGTTTTTCTCTTTAAATACTTATAATAATCAAAGTTTGCGACTATAGGACTGAAAAAAAACACTTGCTATTTATTTTTTATTTCATCAATGTTGATCTTGCAAATATAATTTATTGTATATTTGCAAGATAATTATCGAACAAAAATATTCGATAATAAATAAATCTTCTCTTGCTTTGGTTTAGAGTAAAGATTATGTCAAACTTTATTTTCATATTTTGGGAACATTTATAGTTTTCTTGTTTTTTATTTTATTGTTTGCGAGCTATGAGTTGCTTTTGATTTCGGTGCATCAAGCCGATGGTGACTCATTGCAAAAAGATTTATCGAGAACAACAAAATTTCTACTTAAAAATGAGCAACAGCTTTTAGTTACACTTTTTATCGGAAAATATGTTTCGATAGCATTTGCTGTCTATTTTCTGCACGATGCTTTTGCCAATTATTTTCACTTCAAACAAGAGTGGTGGCTTGTTGTTTTGTTGGTTTTTCTTTTAATATTGTTGTTGATTCTTTTTGTTGATTTTTTGCCAAAGATAATAACCCAAAGGAGCAGTGTCGCTTTATTGAATAGCTTTGCTTGGATAATTAGCCTGTTTCTTATTACGTTTTACCTTTTCTCAGCTTTCTATTTGTGGATCAGCACTTTGTTGATGAAGAATATGGAGACCGATGATAAGCAGGAATCTTTTTTTTCTCACCTCAATCTTAATTATCTGATATCTGACAATGCTACTACCAATGAAGTATTATCTGGCATCGACAACGAAGTAAGAATAATCCAAAATGTTCTTGATTTTTCCAATGTGAAATTACGCGATTGCCTTGTGCCTCGTACAGAGATCGTTGCATTGGAGCAAGGTGTCGATATCGGTGTGTTGAAGCAAACATTCGTTGAAACGGGTTTGTCAAAAATTTTGATTTATAAAGAAGATTTGGATAATACGGTTGGTTATATCCACTCTTCGGAAATGTTTAAAAATCCTAAGGATTGGATAAGACAAATAAAGCCAATACCCATTGTGCCAGAGAGTATGACTGCTCAAAAACTGATGAAAATTCTTATGAAAGATAAAAAAAGTATCGCTTTGGTGGTAGATGAGTTTGGAGGTACGGCGGGCATCGTCACATTAGAGGATATTGTAGAGGAGATATTTGGAGAAATAGAGGATGAACACGACAAAAGGCATTATGTGGCAAAACAGATGTCGAATAATGAATATGTGCTATCAGGGAAATTGGAGATAGAGGAGATTAATGAAAATTTCAATTTAGGATTGCCCGAATCGGACGATTACACAACATTGGCGGGATACATATTACAAATGCACCAGCATTTCCCAAAACTCAATGAAGTTGTTGAAATAGATAGATATATTTTTAAATTCCTAAAAGTAGCAAATAATAGAATAGAATTGGTGAGATTGACAATTAAAGAGAATTAAATTAATAGGATAATAATTATTTCTTATTTCACACATATTTAAATAGAAAGAGTGTGTCTATTTGAGTTTTTTTTTGTAATTTCGCCCCTCAATTTAAATATTACTGTTTTAATTACATATTAATCAATTTTTATAAAAATGGCAACATTACAGAATATCCGGAACAGAGGAGTTTTAATTGCAATTGTAGTTGGTGTAGCAATGCTAGCATTTGTTATTGGAGACTTCTTAAACTCTGGTTCTTCTATTTTCCAAGAGAGAAAACAAATAGTAGGAGAAATTGCAGGAGAGAAAATCAAATACCAAGAATTTCAAGCCGCTATAGATCAATTAGTTGATGTATATAAGATTGAATTGGGTCGCAGCAACTTCAATGAAGATGAGATGGGGCAAATTCGCAATCAGGTTTGGGAAACAATGGTTAATAACAAGCTTTTGGAGCTCGAAGCTCAAAAAATGGGTTTAAAAGTAAGTTTGGAAGAACTTAAAGATCAGCTTATTGGAAATAATATACATCCATTGATTACGCAAAGACGTGCGTTTGCTGATCCAAATACAGGACAATTCAGCAAAGAAGCTTTACTTCAATTCTATTCAACAGTTTTTGATGGTAGTTTGGACTTGCAAAGTGCCGAGCAGATGAGAGAATACAAAACTTATTGGTTGTATTGGGAGAACTTGGTGAAGAATGATATTCTTCAAAATAAATATTTCTCATTAATAACCAATAGTGTTGGTGCAAACAAACTTGAAGCAAAATATAATTTTGATGCTCGCAATCAAGGCGGGGATGTTGATTTTGTTTACCAAGCTTATTCATTAGTTTCAGACTCATTGGTGTCAGTAAGCGATGCTGAGATAAAAAGCTATTATGATAAAAATAAATCTTTATATAAACAAAATCCAAATCGTACGCTCAAATATGTAAGCTTTGAGGTGGCTCCTATGGAGGAGGACTATAAATTAGCTGAAGAGTGGATGGAGCGAATTAGCAAAGAGTTTGTTGAGTCTGATGATGTTGTTGGCATTGTTAATACTGAGTCAGATATAGCTTATAACGATGTGGCAGTTTCTCGTGATCAGGTTCCTACGAAACTGAGAGATTTTGCATTTAGCAGTGCAAAAGGAGCTATATATGGTCCAGTTTTTGAAAACGACACATATACTATGGCTAAATTGATGGAAACGGGTATTATGGAGTCAGACTCGGTAAAATTGCGTATGATTGTTATGCCTTCGGATGATAAAGTGAAAGTTGATAGTGTGAAAAACGCAATCAGAAGTGGTGCCGATTTTGCAAAATTGATTGCTACCTATTCAGATCCATCAATGGCGGCTAATGGCGGCGAAATAGGATGGGTAACTCGCTCGATGGTTGGTAAAGAGATTTCTGAACCAGCTTTTTCTAAATCAAATAAAGAAGTTTTTGATGTTGATGCAGGTGAGATGGTACAGATTTTTCAAATTATCGAGAAAACTGCACCCAAATCTAAAGT
>CAYFRA010000026.1:3131-22141 GCA_964345395.1 uncultured Paludibacter sp.
TTTGAGAATAAAAAAGGAACTGTTTCAGATGTGTTTGATTGTGATAGAAACATTTATGTGGTTTCGGTACTTACAGATGTAAACGAAAAAGAATATGTTGATATGGAGATTGTTAAATCTTCCATCAAATCTCAACTTATCAATGATAAGAAGGCTGAAGTTTTAATCGAAAAGATCAATGGTTTGAATAAATCAAATTCTCTTGAAGAGTTGGCAGCAGCTTTAGAAACAGAAGTTGCAACAGCATCGGGAGTCAATTTTGCTTCATATCAATTTGGAGATAGAGGGAATGAACCATTTGTTATAGGTAAAGCTTCTTCAATGGAAGCAAATAAAATCTCTGAACCACTTAAAGGAAAATCGGGTGTTTATGTAATCAAAACTTTAGATAAAACAGTTGATGAAACACCATTTGTTGAGGAGATTGAAATGATGCAGTTAAACAGTCGTCTTACTCAAAGTTTACCTCAAACGATTATTCAAAAACTGAGAGATAAATATGATGTGGTTGATAATAGAGTGAACTTTTATTAATCAATAAAACATATATAAATCAAAACAGCTGTTCAATTAGAATAGCTGTTTTTTTTATGAGAATATGAGAAAAATATATCAGGTAATTATATAATAACAAGGAGGTAAATTGATATGAAGGAGAGACCGTGTAGTAACAAGACGATATTTATTGCACGGTAAACTCATCTCATTTTAGGTTTATAAATAACTAAAAAAAGACTTCGCACAAGTAATAGTAAAATATCTTGGCGAAGTCTTTGATTTTTATTTACCTTGTTTTAGAATCGATATCTAACTCCTAACGCGAGACCCTGATAACCAAAAGCTCCAGTGTTAGGGATGATGTTGATAGAAGGGCGCCAGTCTATAGAGATTTGAAGTGGTAGCTCGTCAAAGTTATATTCAATACCACCTTGAAGTGCAGCTGCAAGACCCAAACCATAGTGATCGCCTGAGTCACTGCTTAGGTAATAAGCACCAACTTGAGGACCTACACCAGCATAAAAGTTTAAATTGTAGTTTTGTGGAAATAGCCATTGATGAATACCAGTCAAAACAAAACTACCATTACCAAACCCATAAATCCCTAAATCAATCTCTGCACGAGTATTATTTGTCAATGGTTCTTGGAATGAAAACTCACCGCCCCATCCGAAGCGTGCTCCAATTGAACGTTCGTTAACTTGCGCATTTGACAAAGTCATAAAACCTAATACTAAGGTCATTAATAAAACACTTTTTTTCATTTTTATTTATTTAGATTATTAATTAAGAAAAAACTACTTAATTATTCTTTTGGTGGTTCTACCCAGTCACCATTGCTTTTAATCAATTCAATCAATCGATCAACAGCTTCTTCGGCAGGTACGTTGCGTTCAATACAGTCATGTTTTTTGTATAGACTGATTTTCCCTCTTGCTGCACCTACATAGCCATAATCTGCATCTGCCATCTCACCAGGTCCATTTACAATGCAGCCCATTATCCCAATTTTCAAACCAACTAAATGAGAAGTTTTTGCTTTTACTTTAGCTACTACAGTTTGCAAATCAAATAATGTACGTCCACAGCTTGGGCAAGATATGAACTCAGTTTTACTGGTTCTAACTCTGGCGGCTTGTAAAATCCCAAAAGACAATGATAAAATATCACCATGTGGAATTTTTCCACCCCGGTTTTTTATTAATATTCCATCGGCCAGTTTATCAACAAAAAGAATGCCAAGGTCTGCCGACGCCTTTATCTGTAAAGTTTCGATTTCAGTCTCCTCATAATTAGCCTCTAATACAACAGGGTTCTTTATGTTTTCAGCAATTAAGGTGTGAATAAATGCCCTCATCTCCCCAACTGGGTTTTCAGGTTTGGCATACAAAATAATAACAGCTTTATCTCTGCATTTAAGCTGTGTCAGCAAATCGTCATTCAAATCGTCAAAGCAAGTTCTGACAAAGTGCATTTCATCATTGTTGATGCTTGAAAATTCTTGTACATCGTAAATCTGATAAACTTTGCCGTTGTTATCTATGATTCTGTTGTCTCTCACCAACATGTCAGCTTTCAGGTTGGGGTGGATGGCTGGTTGAGAAAGAACAATGGGTAAATTGTCACCCCCAATTATATTGACATCTTTTGTTTCTCTTCGTTCAAAAGTTTTCAGCAAAACAGCTTTGGTTGTTTTGGGTTTAATTTTTTTGGAGTTATTGGATCTTTCGGTAATGTAATTTACCAATTTGCTGGCAACAGGTATTTCTAATTCAGGCTCTTCGCTTAGAGAAACCCGTACGGTATCGCCTACACCTTCTGCAAGCAGTGCCCCAATCCCTACAGAAGATTTTACACGTCCATCTTCGCCATCACCAGCCTCGGTAACCCCTAAGTGGATGGGATAATGAAATCCAAGTTTATCCATTTCTTCAACCAATAATCTAACCGATTCAATCATCATTACCGTGTTGGAGGCTTTCATCGAGATGACTATGTTGTCAAAATCATTCTTTTTGCATATTTGTAACATCTCCAAACAAGACTCAGTCATACCACGTGGAGTATCACCCCATGTCATTAGCATTCGCTCGCTTAATGAGCCATGATTTACGCCAATTCGAATTGCAGTTTTGTTGGTTTTGCAGATTTTTATCAATTGAGTAAATCTCTCTTCCAATTTTAAAAACTCTGAATGATACTCTTCTTTGCTATATCCGTCGCTTGACGCAGGTTTTATGCCTGCAACAAAATTTCCTGGATTTACCCTCACCTTTTCTACAACTTCGGCAGCATAGTCTGCTACATTGGCATTGAAGTGTATATCTGCTGCAATGGGTGTGGTGTAGCCGGCAGCTCTCACTTTGTTATGAATAATTTTTAGACTATCTACCTCTTTCATTCCTTGCGTGGTCAAACGCACCAAATCACCTCCAGCATCTACAATGCGTTTCAATTGCGCTACAGAATTTTCAATATCGTTTGTATCTGTGCTATTCATCGATTGGATAATGATCGGATTATTTCCACCCATTATTATTGATCCAATTTGTGTTTCGCTCGTCTTTCTTCGCGAATAGTTGTATAGCTTTTCTTTGTAAGTTTCCATGTTTTTACCTATATTTATAGCTCGCAGCAAAAATGCTGATGTATTTATTTTTAAAATCAAAAAGTAAAGATATAAAATTATTATATTTGTAAAATATTTTGAAACAATTATTAATACAATGTTTGGATTACTTACAAGCTCTTTGTGAAAGTAATTGTTTTATGTTTTTTAAAAGTTTATTGAATTATGGAGAATTTTAAACCCGAGTTTTTTCACACTATAAAAAATTATAATCGGGAGAAATTTTTAGCTGACCTAATGGCCGGTGTTATAGTTGGTATAATCGCATTGCCATTGGCAATTGCATTTGGTATTGCTTCAGGGGTAGCACCCGAGCAAGGCTTATTTACAGCTATCATCGCTGGATTTATCATATCGTTTTTAGGAGGGAGTAGGGTGCAGATAGGTGGTCCTACAGGTGCTTTTATTGTAATTGTATATGGCATTGTGCAGCAATTTGGCGTAACTGGTTTGGCGGTAGCTACCATTATGGCGGGTGTTATGTTGGTGGCAATGGGTGTGTTGAAATTGGGGGCTGTTATTAAATTTATACCTTATCCAGTGGTAGTTGGTTTTACAAGTGGTATAGCGTTGACTATTTTTGCTACACAAATAAAGGATGTTTTCGGCTTAGATATTGAGAATGTCCCAGCTGATTTCATTCATAAATGGATAGTTTATGCTCAAAATTTTGCATCTGTTGATTGGTGGACTTTCGCAATTGCAATTTTATCTATTTTGGTAATTATTGTAACACCAAAATTTTCATCAAAAATTCCTGGCTCTTTGGTCGCAATTATTGTGATGACAATAATAGTCTATTTTTTAAAACAGCATATGGGTATTCAAAGCATTGATACGATAGGTGATCGATATACAATTAAAGCGGCATTACCCAAATACACTCCCTACGAAATCAACTATCAAATGATTCAGACACTATTGCCAGTTGCATTCACCATTGCAATGCTTGGTGCTATTGAATCTTTGCTTTCGGCCACTGTAGCTGATGGGGTAATAGGCAAAAAACACAATTCCAATACAGAACTGATAGGGCAAGGGGTGGCAAATATTATTACTCCTCTTTTTGGTGGTATTCCTGCTACTGGAGCCATTGCACGCACAATGGCAAATATCAACAACGGAGGTCGAACACCCGTAGCAGGGATGATTCATGCACTTGTACTTTTATTAATACTGCTTTTCTTGGGCGACCTAACTAAGCATATTCCTATGCCAACTTTAGCTGCAGTATTGGTTATTGTGGCGTATAATATGAGTGAGTGGCGTACATTCCGTTCATTGATACGCGGTGCAAAATCAGATGTCGCGGTTTTGCTAACAACTTTTTCGCTTACAGTTATTTTTGATCTTACAATTGCTATTCAGGTAGGTTTGTTGTTGGCAATAGTGCTTTTTATACGTCGTATTTCGGCTGTGTCTTCAGTGTCTGTTTTTGAAAAAGAATACTTACAAGAGAATGAAGAAGTGACCTCTATTTTGGATACCGAAAATTTAGATATACCAAAAGGGGTTGCTATTTATGAAATTGAGGGCCCTTTCTTTTTTGGAGTTGCCAATAAATTTGAAGAGACTATCAAGCAGATGGGTGATTTTCCAAAAGTTCGAATAATACGGATGCGCAAAGTTCCATTTATGGACTCAACAGGAGCAAATAACCTCAGAAATGTGATCAATATGTCGCATAAAGATAAGACTGCGGTGTTGCTCTCGGGGGTGAATGAGTCGGTCAAGGAGGTTTTGCTATCTACTCAAATAACACAACTTGTTGGAGAAGATCACATCTTTGATAATGTGATAGATGCTATTGAAAAAGCTAAAAATTTGTTGAGTCCGAAAGAATAATTTTCATCAATGAATTTCAACAAAGAACTTAACTGAAAGATAAAGTGTAATAAACTTGATGAAATAATTTGTTTTCTCAATCAAAATCTCTAATTTTGTGTAGATTTTGATAATTTTGAAAAAAATGAATAGTCGTCATCAAATATTAGCAAATGAAATCGAAGAAAATGTCGATAAATTATTGGATCAACTAAAAGTTTTGAAAGAAGAGAATAAAAGAATAAACTCTCTTCTTAAACAAAAAAATGAAGAGTTGAAACAGTCACATCGCGATATTCTTAATTTGCGTGACGATTTAAGAGTATTGGAGTCAGCTCAAGGAATTTCTGGCACAGGAAACCCACAGCTATCCATTCAATATCTAAACAGTTTAGTGCGAGAGGTTGATAAATGCTTAACACTGTTAAAGTTATAAGCAAAATGAAAGATAATAAAAAATTTACCATACATATTACAATAAACGGTATCAGAATACCTCTTGAAATTCCATTCGAACAAGAGAGTATTTATCGTGATGCTGAAAAGATTGTATCGGGTTATATCGAATCTTTTAGAGCCGAAATTAATCCGAGTAGTATGGAAGAATTGATGACATTGGTTGCTTTACAGTTGGCTGTAATCATTACAAAAGAGCAAGCCTTTGAAAATATCAACCCTTTAGTAGAAACAATTGAGAGAGTGAACGAAAAAATCATTGAAGCCATTTAATCATTTGGCTGAAGGTTTAATCTTTGTAAAACAATTTTTTTGACGCATTATTTTGTTTGTTTTTTTCAATACTTTATTGGAATCGACAAATTAAAATAATGTGTTTTTTTTAGTATAAACAAATATAAATAAATATGGTAACATTGATAATTGTGGCAATTGTTTTTCTTGCACTTGGATTTGTGGCAGCCTATCTTATGTTGGGTGTTTTTAACAAAAAAGTGAAAAGAGAAATGGAAGCTGAGGCTGAATTGCTCAAAAAGAATAAGGAAATTGAGGCAAAAGAACACTTTTTAGCTTTGAAATCAGAACATGAACAACAGGTACAGAAACGAAATTCAAAATTACAATCACAAGAGTCTCGATTGCAGCAAAGGGAGTTGCAATTAAATCAACGACAAGGGGAGCTGCAACGTAAAAATAATGAATTGAATCAAATTAGTGAAGAACTTAAGCAGCAATCACATTATTTAGAATTAAAGACAAATGAGGTAAATAATATCGAAAAGAAAGCCTTGCAAGAGTTAGAAAATATTTCGGGTTTGTCTGTTGAGCAAGCTAAAGAAAGATTGATTGAGAACCTTAAAGAAGAAGCAAAGGCAGAAGCAATATCTTATGTGAATGATATTGTAGAAGAAGCTAAGATGACTGCAAATAAAGAAGCAAAGAGGATAGTGGTCAGCACCATACAGCGTGTAGCAACGGAGGTAGCGGTTGAAAACTCAGTAACGATATTTCATATTGACTCTGATGAGATCAAAGGTAGGATTATTGGACGAGAAGGTAGAAATATTCGAGCTTTGGAAGCGGCTACAGGAGTTGAAATTATAGTTGATGACACGCCAGAAGCCATTGTGCTTTCAGGTTTTGATCCGGTAAGACGAGAAATAGCTCGATTGTCATTACACAATTTAGTAAGTGATGGACGTATTCATCCAGCTCGCATTGAAGAGGTGGTTAATAAAGTGAGAAAACAAATTGACGAAGAGATTATCGAAACCGGTAAACGAACTGTGATAGATTTGGGTATCCACGGTTTACACCCCGAGTTGATTCGTTTGGTAGGTAAAATGAAGTACAGATCATCTTATGGACAAAATCTTCTTCAACACTCACGAGAGGTAGCCAATCTGTGTGCCACAATGGCATCTGAGTTAGGGCTAAATCCAAAATTAGCTAAACGTGCTGGTCTGCTTCACGATATTGGTAAAGTGCCTGATGATGAGCCCGAGTTACCACACGCACTGCTCGGAATGAAGTTGGCTGAAAAATACAAAGAAAAACCTGATGTCGTAAATGCCATTGGTGCTCACCACGATGAGATAGAGATGGAAACGATGTTGGCACCCGTTGTGCAGGTATGCGATGCTATTTCAGGAGCTCGTCCAGGTGCACGTCGTGAAATCGTAGAAGCTTATATCAAACGTTTGAATGATTTAGAGAATTTAGCATTATCTTACCCAGGAGTTCTTAAAACTTACGCTATACAGGCTGGTAGAGAGTTGCGCGTAATAGTGGGAGCTGATAAAATGGATGATAAAGAAACTGAATTGCTATCTTATGATATTGCAAAGAAAATTCAGAACGAAATGACTTATCCTGGACAAGTTAAAATAACCGTGATACGTGAAACAAGAGCAGTGAGCTACGCAAAGTAGTAGCATAATTGCATAAAGCATAACCAAAGGCACAATCTTTTTTAATTGAGATTGTGCCTTTTTTATCTTTATTTTTTTATTCTAAATGTTATATTTACTAACTTAGCTGAGTTATCAATCATTTTGCAAATTATGAAGTCATTTCTTTACCAAATTGCATCTCTGTATTATGATAAATATGGAGACAGTATTAGAAAATTTACGTTTGTTTTTCCAAACAAGCGTGCAGGTTACTTTTTTCAAAAACATTTGTCAAAACTGATTGATAAAGTAGTTTTTTCACCTCATGTGATAGCTATCAATGATTTGTTTTATAGCTTATCAGACCTGAAACTTACTGATAGAACCAAAGAGATATTTCGACTATACCATATATATAAAGGCTTACATGGGGGTACTGAATCTTTTGATGATTTTGTGTTTTGGGGAGATGTGCTGCTTAGCGATTTTGATGATATAGACAAATATCGATTAGATGCCAAGCAGATATTCACCAATATTCGTGATTTGAATGAGATTAAAGATGTGTTTGACTATTTAACTGACGAGCAACGCAAAGCGATAATGCAGTTTTGGAGTCATTTTTTGCCCGAAACAGATAAGGAGACAAAGAAAAATTTTGTGGAAATATGGCGAATATTATTTCAATTGTATGAAAACCATCGTAGTCAGTTGCGAGCGGAGGGCTTGGCTACTGAAGGTATGATTTTACGAGAAGTGGTAGATCGATTAGAGAGCAGTACTAAAAATAATCTTTTTGAAGATAAAAACTTTGTTTTCATCGGATTTAACGCATTAAATCCTTGCGAAAAAGCACTTTTTGTAGAACTGAAAAAACGAGAAAAAGCCGATTTCTACTGGGATTATTATGCTGATGAGTTGATTGATATTGAAAATAATGCATCACTGTTTCATAAAGATAACTTACGCGATTTTCCATCAAAATTTGAATTAGAAATATCAAATCTAAATTCATCATTTAAGGATAAATCAATCGAACTTTTGGCAATTCCTTCGGCTGTTGGGCAGGTAAAGATGGTTCATAATATCCTTGATGAAATCAACCAAAATGACAATCCACACAGCTCTTGGATCAATACCGCTGTGGTTATTCCTGACGAAAAACTTCTCGAACCTATGCTCTACTCTCTACCTCAGCATATAGACTCAGTTAACATCACAATGGGCTATCCGCTCAGTACAACTCCGGTTGTAAGCTTGGTCGAAGCTGTTTTTGAATTGTATCGCAGGCGTAATTCAAAAGGTGATTTTTATCATAAAGCTGTCAAGTCAATCTTGAATCATCAAATGATTTATCCACTTTGCAAATTGGCAGCCGATGATATATTAGATAAAATGGTCTCTGGCAATTTTATCTATGTAAATGAAAATGTTTTTGAGGATAATATACTCTTACAAACTATTTTCAAGAGAGACTTAGAAAATGAGCAATTCTTAGAGTACTTGCTTGCCATCTTATTAAAACTTTTAGAGTTAAATGAAGATGCCGATGATTTGTCTGTTGACTTTTTGTATCAATATTTTATTACAGTTAATCGACTGAATGATGTGATTAGAGAGTCTGATAACCTTGATATGTCTCTTGAAACATTACATCGGTTTTTGCGACAGCTGGTTAGTGGTATAACTATTCCATTTGAGGGTGAGCCTCTTAATGGATTGCAGATTATGGGAACACTTGAAACACGAGGTTTAGATTTTGAGAATTTAATAATTTGCTCATTTAATGAAGGTGTATTTCCCAAAGGACAAAGTAGTGTTAGTTTTGTGCCTTACAATTTAAGACGTGCGTTCAATTTGCCTACTGAGGAGTATCACGATGCAATTGCTTCATACAACTTTTATCGCTTAATTCAGCGGAGTCAAAATATCTACTTCCTTTATGACAGCCGAACCGATGGAATGCAGACAGGTGAGGTTAGTCGTTACTTCTATCAACTTCAATATCACTACGGAGTAAAGATAAACGAGCATAATATTGTATATAAAGTAAACTTGCCAGATGAAAAACTAATAGAAGTGCAAAAAACGGATGAGATAATGAAAAAGCTCGAAGTTTTTCTTCATAATGATTCATCTGCAAGAAGCTTGTCACCCAGCTCTTTGAATACATATATTGATTGTCCATTGAAGTTTTACCTTGCATATGTCGAAGGTTTAAGAGAGATAGATGAAGTGGAGGAGGCTGTTGAGGCTGCTATGTTTGGCACACTCTTACACTTTGTTATGGAACATATTTACAAACGTTTTGAAGGTGAAATGGTCCATAAATCACATTTGCAACCCATTCTCGATAATGATATTCTGATTGATAAATTGATTAGAAAAGCCTTTTTAGTTGAATTTTATAATCAAAAGGATAAAAATGAAGAGACAGAGATTGTTATTGAGGGTGAAAAAATACTTGCAGCAAAAGTAATCAAAAAGCAAATCAAAGAAATTATAAAGTTGGATATAGAACGAACTCCTTTTTTATACATTCAATCTGAAAAGAATATAAAAATTAAACTGCCCATTTTTGATGGTAAGTTAGAGGTGAATTTGATGGGAAAGATTGATAGAGTTGATCAAAAGGATGAAATTATTCGTGTGCTTGATTACAAAACAGGCAGAGATAAATTGGAATTTAAAAACTTAGAACAAGTTTTTGAAAAAGATGGCAAGAATAGACCAAAAGTAGTGTTGCAAACTCTTTTATACAGCTTGCTTTATCAGATAGAAACCGATACGGCACGTATTTCACCTGAGGTGTTATCGGTTCGTGAAGTCTTCAAGGGAGATATCTCAACTCAGTTGAGGCAAAAAGATAAATCAAGCAAAATCGATCAATTGCTTGTAGATTTTAATGATTATAAGGATGAGTTTATGGAGAAGCTAATAAATGTATTAGAAGAAATATTTGATCCTGAAATTGCCTTTTCTCAATGCAAAAATACAGATTTGTGCAAGTATTGCCCTTTTATAAATATCTGTAATAGACAAGTAGGTGAGTGATAGCTGTTCAAATTTTTTCAACTTAAAATTTCGCAGAATATAAATAAACAGAAGCCCCAATTTGTGTTTGTTGCACGTTGGGGCTTCTGTGTTATTGCAAATGTTCAATAAATAATTTTTTATCTTCGATGATTAGTACTAACACAGTTTAATGGATACTCCATTAAGAAAACTGTTGTTAAATAGCTTTGAAACTCATATCTAAGCTTACCACCGAATGAGTCAAAGCTCCAACTGATATATAATCTACACTACATTCGGCGTACGCTCTAATGTTTTTGATTGTGATGCCGCCCGATGACTCTGTTTCAACTCGTCCATCTATAATCTCAACAGCTTTTCGGGTATCTTCAACGCTGAAATTGTCCAACATAATTCGATCAACTCCTCCGTTATCAAGTGCTTGTTGTAATTCATCAAAACTACGAACTTCTAATTCTATTTTCAACTCTTTATTGTTTTCAGCTAAGTAGCGTTTGGCACCCTCAATTGCCTCAACAATTCCACCCGCAAAATCAACATGGTTGTCTTTTAGCAAAATCATATCATACAGCCCGATTCGATGATTGGCACCACCACCAGTTTTCACTGCATATTTTTCAAGCATTCGTAGCCCTGGTGTAGTTTTTCGGGTGTCCAACACTTTGGTTTTAGTACCTTTAAGCTCCTTCATATATTCAGATGTACGAGTTGCTACTCCGCTTAATCGTTGCATAATGTTGAGCATCAGTCGTTCTGTTTGAAGAAGTGAATGCACTTTGCCTTCTACTACAAAAGCTATGTCACCATGTTGCACTTCAGCTCCATCTTCAATAAAAACCTCCATTTTCAACTCAGGGTCGAAGTATTTGAAAATCTCACGGGCTACATCAACACCGCAAAGAATTCCCTTGTCTTTGATTATTAATTGCGATTTGCCCATTGCATCAGCAGGTATGCTGGCTAACGTAGTGTGGTCTCCATCGCCGATATCTTCGGCAAACCAAATTGGAATTTGTGAAATAAAATCTTTATTCATCATTCTGTTTCTATTCTGATTTGTTGTATTAATGTTGTGTTATTTACGTTGCGAGTAAGAATGTAAACTCTAAAGTTGCCTTTTGTTGTGCTGAGTGAGCCAATCATAAAGCTTGAAGCACTTTTACCACTGTTATGTGCCAAATTAAAATTTTTGACAGGATTAGTTTTGAAAAAATCATTCAAAATTCCTACAGCTTGTTGTTTACTATAAATGTCTTTTTTGTTCGCAATAATTAATTCTACATTTTTATTCAAATATTGCGAGATTTTGCTTGCATTCCCTTGTCGCATCGACTCAACAATAGCATTTTGAATAGGACTTTGTTCTTGTCCCCATGCCATTGGAGTAAATCCAAGAAAAACAATTAAAGTAATGAGTAAATTAATTTTTTTCATATCTTTTTTTATATATTTTTATTATTAATAAGAAAAAGCATTGGTGAAATTTCTAAGAATTTGGAAAAAATGAGAATAACTTAGGTAAAAACTTGATGTTTACGCAAAAAAGTACAAAATTTGTAGTTAGTTATTCAATCTTTTTGCAAAGTTATTGAAACTTAGAAGAACTTATGCTTATCTTTGGTATATTTTTATAAATAACAGTGCAAAAATTGAGCCAAATCAATTGTTGTATAAGAAAAGAGAATGAAGATAAAGTTTATAGTTGTTGGTAAAACGTTAGATAAAAGCTTAATAAAGCTTGTAGATGAGTATGTAGCTCGATTGAAGCACTATGTTTATTTCGAAGAATTAATTATTCCAGAATTAAAACAAACAAAAAAAATGAGCATCGAGCAACAAAAAGAGCGTGAAAGCCAATCAATTCTCTCTAAAGTAGGCAGCAATGATTATTTGATTTTGTTGGATGAGAAAGGAAAAGAGATGACTTCAATGGAGTTTTCGCAGTTTTTTGAGCAAAAGTTTAATTCCTCTATTAAATTGGCTGTTTTTGTGGTAGGAGGTCCATACGGATTCTCACAAGAACTTTATAACAGGGCTAACGAGAAGATTTCTTTATCAAAAATGACTTTTTCGCATCAAATGATAAGGCTTTTCTTTGTGGAGCAAGTATATCGGGCTATGACTATAATACGTGGTGAGCCCTATCATCATCAATAAAATAATGGACAAAAAGAAACATAAAATAAATAAACTGTACCTCAATTTGCTTTGGTTCTTGCTGGGATTGGTGTTCTTAGGATTAGCTACTCAGTATGTATATTTGCAATCGCCCAAGTATGCTATCTCTATGAATAGTGTAAATAGCGAGCTAAAACAGATCGAATCGAAAATTGATGCTAAGTTAGATGAGTTTGCGGAATATTTATTAGATGAGTCGTTTGAGTCGCTCAAATATAGTGCATTTGAGAAAGTTCCTTACACTTTGTTTGTATATGAAAATGATGACTTGATTTTTTGGTCAGATAATAAAATTGTACCCGAAAATATTGAGAGCAAATTTTGGTCACTTAAAAAAATGTCGAGTTTTTATACACTTGTGAAAACAAGGCGTGTTGGTAACTTTAATATTGTATCTCTCCTACCAATAAAACACAATTTTCCATATGAGAACGAAGAGTTGGTAAATGATTTTGTGATAAATACGCATTTAGATAAGTCAATACAACTAACTACGAACAACCCGACAAGCCCTTATGCCGTATTTTCCGATAGTCATTATCTGTTTACTCTTGAACCACCAGCACACCCCATTTACAACCATATTTGGGGAGTAATAAATTTAATCATTTTTGCTATTTCATTTTTACTGTTTTTCTATTTGTTGTCTCATTTTCCATTGCTTCTTGGTATGAGACAAATCACCTTCAAAACATTTTTATTGGTGTTGATTGGGAGTGCTGCAGCTGTTTTTTCATTGGTTTGGTTTGGCATTCCTCACCTGTTTTTTTACAATTCAGTTTTTACTGCTTTTGAGTTTTCTACAAATCAGTTGCTAAACACCCATACACACCTTACGATTGTCGTTTTGTACTTTTTTTCGGTGATTTACCTTTTTGCTTTTCACGTGAAAATCAACTTTGCAAAATATAAAAAGCACAGTGCATTTGTTCGCATTTTTATTCCTCTTTTTTTTGCATCTTCATTCTTCATTCTTATTTTTAAAATACTGTTAATAATTGTATTTAATTCCTCAACAGATGTTCAATTGCAGAGTTTTTCCGAAATATCCTTCACCTTGATATGGAATCATCTGCTATTCTTAGGATTAGGCGTATCATATTTTTATCTTCATTTGAAGGTTCATCAAATGATTTTAAAACATTCAAGAGTTTTGTGGATGTTGTTGATTGATGCTGCGATTGTAATCTTCTTTCTAATTATAGGTTATTTGCGTTTTCAGGAGTATGCTTTAATCTTTATTTTATCTTATCTCTTTCTTCATTTGGGTATCTACATTTCATTGCATTGGTCTTCTCGTTTAAAATTAAAATGGAATTTAGTGATTTGGTTGCTATTTTTCACCCTGTTTGTAGTAGTCAATTTTCACATTTTAAATAGAGATAAAAAGTTTCAAAAATATCAAGTCCTTGTTCAAAATTATTATAACAACGACCCATATGAGGAAGATAAAATTGCAATAGCTTTGCTCAATGATTTGGATAAATCTATCTTGGGACAAAAGAGATTAATGGAATTAAAAAATGATATAGATTCTATAGTCTCAGCCAATCAATATCTCAATAATCAAATACTAAAGGGTTTTTGGAATAAATTTAATGCCAAAGCTTTTGTTGTTGAGCTTGATTCGGATTTAGATTTGGAGTATCAATCAAACATAAGTAAATGGGGGAAAAAACATCAGCAGAGTCACTTTTATATTATAAATAATCCCAATTCTGATATATCGTTTATAGCAAAATATAAAATCAAATCTACTGATTCACAACAAAATCATCTTTACTTAGAGTTTTACAAAGAGCGTATCTTTAAAAGTTATAGCTACCCCAATCTTTTGTTGGATGAGGAGGTGAATCTTTTAGCAGATTTAAATCTTTCAAGTGCTCGCTATGTTTATCGAAAACTATCAAGTAGTTCAGGAAATTATCGCTACAATCCAGGCATAAACTGGATGGAGAAGCGAAAAGAAAATTATTTTATGCAGTATGCAAATGGATATAACCATTATATATACATACCAGATACATACAATGTGTTTGTAGTGTCCGAATTACAATTAAATAAATATCTAATTCTTTTTTTGCATTACGTTTATACGGTTCTGATTTTCATCATCTTCGCCTATATTGTTCGATTGGTATATCGCTTAATTCACTCAAAGCTAAAAATATATTATACCTTTTCCTATAAGTTTATATTTACATTTACCTTGATGATGATGCTTAGTTTTGCGGCAATTCTCTATGTTTCTGTAGGTTACATGAAAAGTAGATATGTTGATGAACAACAAGAGAAGATGATGCAAACCAAAAATTATATTCAGAACTTGTTGCAAGAAAAATATGCTTGGTTTGAAACTTTGGACTATTCTATTCAAAATGAATTGATATCCGATTTGCAAGAGTTGTCTTATATATATCAAACAGACATTCACGTATATGACAATAACGGAGTGTTGATAGCAAGCTCACAAATGCCTATTTTTACACGAGAATTAGTAAGTCAGTATATCTCTCCCGTTCCATTCTATGCAGATCTCAAAGATTTGAATCAAATAGAGCGAATAGGAAATTTAGAATATCAGGTAGCTTACACAGATTTTTATAATATGGACTTTTTGCCGATAGGCTATATTGCTATACCTCAGTTTTTTAGTGATGAATTGATAAGGTCTGACTTGGAAACATTTTTCACCGTTATTTTCAATATTTATCTGCTAATTCTAATTCTATTTTTCTTCCTAAGTGCCTTTATTGGTCGTCAACTAACAGCACCATTACAGGTTTTACAAAATAGTTTAAGGCAAATAAGAATTGGGCAAGAGAATAAAAAAATCGAATACAAGCCAAAAGATGAAATCAGGCAGTTGGTGGATCAATATAATCGAACGGTGGATGAGTTGTTGAAAAGTGTTGAACTGCTTGCTCAGTCAGAACGCGAAACAGCTTGGAAGTCAATGGCAAAGCAGGTAGCTCATGAGATTAAAAACCCACTCACACCAATGAAATTGACTATCCAACAATTGCAGCGGCGTAAAGAAATAGGAGATGGAGGCTTTGATGAGTACTTTGACCAATCTGCTCTCGTATTAATTGAACAAATAGAGAATTTATCACGTATAGCAAGTTCGTTTTCAAGTTTTGCAAAATTACCAGATGCCAAATTGGTTAAAGTTGATTTGGTTGGTGTGGTAAAATCAGTGGTAAAGTTTTTTGAAAATGTTAACGAACAAATTCAATTTACCTTTCAATGTGAAGAGAGAGAGATTTTTGTATTCGCTGATCAGGATCAGCTGATTCAGGTTTTTAATAATTTAGTGAAAAATGCGATACAGGCTATTCCGTCCGATCGTTTGGGACAAATCAGAGTGGCAGTTACGAGAGTTAATAATGACATTAATGTGTCTGTAGCCGATAATGGAAAAGGTGTTGCAGAGGAAGATAAGGTTCATATTTTTTCTCCAAACTTCACAACAAAATCAACTGGTATGGGCATTGGGTTGGCAATTAGTCGAAATATAGTTCGCTATATGGGTGGAGATATCACTTTCGAAACCAAATATAATAAAGGTACCACATTTGTAGTTTCGTTACCCAATTTAGTCGAATAATTTCGGAATATTGTTTTTTGTATAAGAGAATTGTATAAAAATGATTACTTTTGCAATCAATATTTTTATTTGAGGAGAAAATTTATCAATGATGAGGGAAAAAATAAAAGAGTTAAATGATATCATTTCAGGTTTAAAAGCAACTTCCTTAGAAGAGCTTGAGTCTTTGCGTATAAAATATTTAAGCAAAAAAGGTGAGGTCTCTTTGCTGTTTAACCAGTTCAGAGAGGTGCCTAATGAAGATAAAAGAGAGATAGGGCAGCAACTTAATGACCTGAAAAACAATGCACAAGATAAAATCAACACGTTGAAAACAGCCCTTATGGAGGAGAGTAAAAGTGGCGAACGCTTAGACTTAACCCGTACGGCTGATGTAGTGCAACTTGGAACACGACATCCACTGTCGTTGGTGAAAGAGGAGATAGCCGATATTTTTTCACGTATAGGATTTACCATTGCCGAAGGTCGTGAGATTGAAGATGATTGGCATGTTTTTGGAGCTCTCAATTTTCCACCAGAGCATCCAGCTCGTGATATGCAAGATACTTTTTTTATCGAAAAGGAACCTGATGTTTTGCTGCGAACACATACATCATCTGTTCAAACTCATGTGATGACGACACAAAAGCCACCTATCAGAATGATTTTCCCAGGTCGTGTCTATCGAAATGAAGCAATATCTTACCGAGCTCATTGCTTTTTCCATCAAGTAGAAGGTTTGTTTATTGACAAAAATGTTTCTTTTGTCGATTTGAAACAAGCTTTACTTTATTTTGCTAAAGAAATGTTTGGAGAAGATACAGAAATCCGCTTGCGTCCATCTTACTTCCCATTTACGGAGCCAAGTGCCGAAATGGATATCTCTTGTAATCTCTGTGGGGGTAAAGGTTGTGCTTTTTGTAAATATACAGGCTGGGTTGAGATTTTAGGTTGCGGTATGGTTGATCCTAATGTGCTCGAAAACTGTGGAATAGATTCAAAATTATATTCAGGTTATGCTTTTGGAATGGGAGTTGAGCGAATTACCAATTTGAAGTATCAGGTTAAAGATTTAAGACTTTTTTCTGAAAATGACAAAAGATTTTTAGAAGAATTTAAATCAGCACATTAAGTGTTTTATTTATAATAAAAGCAATTTCAACTATTACTGGTTTTGTAATATCGAAACAAATGTATATCTTTGCAGTCCTAAAAAAGAAAAATAATATATTAATACAATTTATTTTATAAAAACATGATTATTGTACCTATAAAAGAAGGCGAAAACATCGAAAGAGCTTTGAAAAGATTCAAACGTAAATTTGAAAGAACAGGTGTAGTTAAAGAATTACGTCGTCGTAAGCAATTCGACAAACCATCAGTAATCAAGCGTGAAAAAATGCAACACGCTGTTTACGTTCAGCAACTTCAATCTAAAGAAGATTAATTAGAAAAAATATCATTAATTTTTTGCATATCTGATTATTTTATATTATTTTCGTTGAAGAAATTAATATGAAACGATAGGGTATGATCCAAAAATTTATTCAATATATACAGTATGAGAAGAACTATTCTGCTCATACTGTTTTGTCATATCAGAACGATTTAATGCAGTTCTGTGAATTTTTGAATATCCCTCCCGAAAGTCTTGATCCAAGCACCCTCACTTCAATAGAAGTGCAACAGTGGGTTTTGCATCTCTCAACCAATAATTACAACAGTCGGACTATTGCTCGTAAAGTTTCATCGCTAAGTTCTTTTTGGCAGTTTTTGCTACATCAGGGGTTGGTTAAGAAAAATATTATACGTACAGTAATTACTCCAAAGTCATCTAAAGGATTTCCTGTGTTTTATAAGGAGAAAGACTTGGACGCAATCTTCAGCAACTTTGAAAAGAGAGAAAACTGCAATGAAGATTTTGAATGTGTTCGAGATAGGTTGATTATAAATTTACTTTATCAAACAGGGATGCGAGTTTCAGAGCTAACAATGCTGTCAGATAAATCTATCGACTGGGGTTTGAAGCAATTGAAGGTTTTAGGTAAAGGAAGTAAGTTTAGAATAATTCCAATTAGCGATAGTTTATTGATTGAAATTAAAGAATATCTAAAATTAAGAGAGCTCATTCCAGATAATAATCAAGAGCAAACGCTTTTAAGACGAAAAAAAGGTCTTTCGATGAGCAGAAATGACATATATAATATTGTACGTGATAATATGTCGCAGGTAAGTACGCTAAAAAAGCAAAGTCCTCACGTATTAAGGCATACTTTTGCAACTACATTATTAAATAATGGTGCCGATATCAATTCGATAAAGGAGTTGTTGGGTCATAGTAACTTGTCAACAACTGAGATATACTCACATATTAGTTTTTATGAATTAAACAAGGTTTATAAACAGGCTCATCCAAGGGCCGTTAAAAAAGGAGGTTAGTTATGAAACTTCGTATTCAAGCAATTAATTTTGATGCCACAGAAAAGTTAGAAACCTACATTGAGAAGAAAACAAAGAAACTTGAGAAGCTTCTTGATAGCATTCAAGATTTAGATGTTTACTTAAAAGTGGTAAAGCCCGAAACGTCTTCCAATAAAGAAGCCGAAATTAAAGTAAGTGCTCCAGGAGTTGAGTTTTTTGCATCAAAGACTCGGGATACTTTTGAAGAGGCGATAGATTTGGCTTTAGAGGCGATAGAAAAACAGGTAGTGAAATACAAAGAAAAACTAACTAAAAAATAAAAAAGATTAGAATTAGTTTTGTATATCAAAATTTATTACTATTTTTGCAAGCCGTTTGAGATACCGTTTCTCGAACGGCTTTTTGAGCCGATAAAAGCTCGTTTTTTAAAATATGCCTCTTTAGCTCAGTTGGCCAGAGCACGTGATTTGTAATCTCGGGGTCGTTG
>CAYFRA010000027.1:0-22074 GCA_964345395.1 uncultured Paludibacter sp.
CAAAAATGGAGAATTGGCAGATAAGTTGGTTGGAGCAGCTGCAAAATCTAAGTTTATAGAAAAATTAGAGGCTATCCTTTAGCATCTTAAAGTGTTGATAAATCGATATGAAATTATCTTTTATAATTAAATCGAGTGAATATATTTCAATACTTCATTAATTATTCTGAAGATTTTCGACAAATAATTTTGCAGTGTCAAAAAACTGTTGTACATTTGCACTCGCAATTGAGTAAAAGTAGATTCAAAACTGCTTAACTCACGGCCGATTCGTCTATCGGTTAGGACGCCAGATTTTCATTCTGGAAAGAGGGGTTCGATTCCCCTATCGGCTACTAAAATTTTTATATAGATTTAAAGAGAGAAATTGAGATGGCAAATCACAAATCAGCATTAAAAAGAGTTCGTCAAACAAACAAAAGAAGACTTACCAATCGTTATTACGCTAAAACTGCTCGTAATGCGGTTCGTAACTTGCGTAGCACTACAGATAAATCTGTAGCTATTGAGTTATTGCCAAAAGTTTCTTCGATGTTAGATAAACTAGCAAAAAAGAATATTATTCATAAAAACAAAGCAGGCAATCTTAAGTCTAAGCTTACTTTGTATGTGAATAGCTTATCGTAAGATTTTTTGCATTCAAACATATAAAAGACTGTTTCTTTAAAGAAACAGTCTTTTTTTTATGTTTAAATCAATATGTGGCTATAGATTGATTGTGTTTATTGCAGCAAATAATACGCCCATTGGCATCTAAAAAAGAGCTGCTTTCCTTTTTCAAGGAAGCCAGCTCTTTTTATAAGATCATTGTAATGTTTTAATTTGCCATTTCCGACAAGAATTTAATTCGAACCAAGCGAACCTCTGTTTCACTAAACTCGTCATCTCCCAGCTCATCCAAAGCACTAACTACTTTGTCAGAATCGGCAGTTCGGAAATATTCATAAATATCCTCAACTTTATCCTCCTCCATCACTTCTTCTAAGAAGTATGAAATGTTGATCTTTGTTCCCGAATAGACAATTGCCTCTAACTCTGTCAATATCTCATCCATATCCATGCCTTTTGATAGAGCAAAGTCATCCAATGCAATTTTTCTATCAATAGCTTGAATTAGTGATATTTTCAATTGAGATTTTTTAGGTACGGTACGCACCCTTAAATCTTCAGGTCGAATAATATCATTGTCTTCTACGTGTTGTTTGATGACGGATATAAACTCTTCTCCATATCTTTTAGCCTTGCCAGCTCCAACTCCAGGGATGTTTTGTAGCTCTTCAAAGGATATTGGATAGCTTGTAGCCATTGCTTCTAACGATGGGTCTTGGAAAATTACAAAAGCAGGTACATCTAATTTCTTCGATAACTTTTTTCTTAGGTCTTTTAAGATTGAATAAAGAACATCATCAGCAGCACCTGATTTGCCACTTATCATAGATGTGTCGTCATCATCTTCATCATCAAATTCACTATCCTGTACAATCATAAATGATTTTGGTTTCTTTATATATGATTTTCCTGATGGTGTAAGCTTCAGTACGCCATAAGTTTCTATATCTTTATTGATATAGCCAGAAAGCATAGCCTGTCGGATAATGGCATGTAATAACGATTCATCTTCGTCAACCACTACACCGAAGTTTTCTAAATCCGTATGTTTATAGGCTACAACATCTGCAGATTCATTCCCTTTCAGGATATCAACAATATGTTCTGCTTTGAATTTTTCTTTGAGATCTTTTACAGTCTCCAAAATAAGAACCAATAGTTCTTTTACTTCAATTTCTTTCTTTTGTTTCATACAGTTATCGCAATTACCGCAATTTTCTTGTAAATATTCTTCACCAAAATAGTATAATAATAATTTTCTTCTACAAACGGAGGATTCAGAAAAAACTTGTATTTCGCGCAACAATTGTAATCCTATTTCTTGTTCTGCAACAGGCTTATTGTGTGTAAATTTTCTCAGTTTATCTAAGTCTTTTTGTGAATAAAAAGCTATACATTCTCCTTCGCCACCATCTCGCCCGCTTCGTCCGGTTTCTTGATAATAACCTTCTAAGCTTTTCGGAATATCATAATGGATAACAAAACGTACGTCTGGCTTATCAATTCCCATACCAAAAGCTATGGTAGCAACGATTACATCCACATCTTCCATCAAAAATCTGTCTTGGTTTTCGGAGCGAGTAGCCGATTCTATACCGGCATGGTAGGGCAAGGCTTTGATGTCATTTTCAACTAAAACTTCGGTTAATTCTTCTACTTTTTTTCTGCTTAAGCAGTAAATAATTCCAGATTTTCCCTTTTTAGTTCGGATGTATTTGATAATATCTTTTTCTACTTCCTTTGTTTTATGATTAACTTGATAGTATAAATTAGGTCGGTTAAATGATGATTTGAAAACTTGAGCATCTAACATACCCAAGTTTTTCTGAATATCATTTTGTACTTTCGGAGTAGCGGTGGCTGTAAGTGCTATGACCGGTGCATTTCCGATTTCATTGATAATGGGTCTTATTCGACGATACTCTGGTCTGAAATCGTGTCCCCATTCTGAAATACAGTGTGCCTCATCTATTGCGTAAAATGAAATTTTCACTTTTTGCAAAAAATCGACGTGTTCCTCTTTTGTTAAAGATTCTGGTGCTAAGTATAGCATTTTGGTCTTACCGCTAAGCACGTCGTTTTTCACATTTTCTATAGCTGCACGGGTCAAGGATGAGTTTAGAAAATGAGCAACGCCATCCTCTTCGCTAAATCCTCTCATTGCATCAACTTGATTTTTCATCAAAGCTATTAGTGGTGATATAATGATAGCTGTACCCTCTAATAATAATGAAGGGAGCTGATAGCACAAGGATTTTCCACCGCCAGTAGGCATTAGTACAAAGGTGTTTTTACCTGCAAGGACATTTAAAATTATATCCTCTTGGTTACCTTTGAAAGCGTCGAATCCGAAATGCTTTTTTAATTCTGTCAGTAAACCACTATGATTAAACATTGATAATTAAGTCTTACTTTCTTAATGAGAGTAGCGAATATACATCAATTTTGCAATAGTTCAAAATTTTTGGATAAAAATTATGTAGATATACTGCATAACTATAAATTTTGAACAAAAGTAAAAACAGATTTTCAATTATCAAAGTAAAACACAAAAAAAACAGATTATTTTCAAACAAGGGTTTGAAAATAATCTGTTTCTTTACTTTTTGTCTTTGTAAAATTAGTTTATTCGGCTCTCAGTCGCTGAATGTCACTTTTATTTAATTTTGAAGCGACGTATTTTTTATCTACTTTTAGCGTTTTGCTACTCTTAGACGGCAATTCAAACATCGCATCCATCATCACAGTTTCAGCGATAGAACGAAGACCACGTGCTCCTAATTTATACTCAACAGCTTTGTCCACAATATATTCCAAGGAATCTGGTTCAAATGTGAGCTTGATTCCATCCATTTTGAAGAGTTTGATATATTGTTTTATTATTGAGTTTTTTGGTTCAGTAAGTATATTGCGTAGAGCATCTCTGTCTAAAGGTTCTAAATAAGTAAGCACAGGGAGTCGTCCGATAATCTCAGGTATCAAACCAAATGATTTCAAATCTTGGGGGGCTATATATTGCAAAAGGTTATCTCTATCGATCTGTTCAGTTTCAATAGAGGCACCATAACCTACTACTCGGGTGTTGAGTCGTTGAGCTATTTTCCGCTCTATACCATCAAATGCTCCACCACAAACAAATAATATATCTTTTGTGTTTACTTGTATGTATTTTTGATCTGGATGTTTTCTTCCACCTTGAGGTGGCACATTAATCACCGAGCCTTCCAAAAGCTTAAGCAAACCTTGCTGAACTCCTTCTCCACTCACATCACGCGTGATGCTTGGGTTTGCAGATTTGCGGGCTATTTTGTCTATTTCATCAATGAATACAATACCACGCTCTGCCGCAATAGGATCAAAGTCGGCAGCCTGAAGTAGCCGAGATATGATACTTTCAATATCTTCTCCTACGTAGCCAGCTTCAGTAAGAACTGTCGCATCAACTATGGCGAAGGGCACATCTAATAGCTTTGCAATGGTTTTGGCAAGTAAGGTTTTTCCTGTACCTGTTTGCCCCACCATCACAATGTTTGATTTTTCTATCTCGATGCCATCGTCTTCTACTTCTTGGGTAATTCTTTTGTAATGATTATAGACTGCAACAGACAAAAAACGTTTAGCACTCTCTTGTCCTATCACATATTGATCCAGAAATTGCTTTATTTTGATAGGTTTAGGAATTTTATTTTTGCTTATTTCTACTTGCTTTACGCTTCTTTTTGGTTTCATCTGTTCTACCACGATGTCATGAGCTCGCACAGCACATTCGTCGCAGATGGCAGTAACATTATCAGCACCACCAATCAAAAAACCAACATCGCTATCTTTTCTACCGCAAAAGCTACATTTTCTATCTTGTTTTTTAGCCATACCATTTAGTTATTAAGAAAAAATGAGCTAAAGTTTCAAAGCTCATTCTTTTTGACTTAATCTGTTATTTTTTATCTTTAATTAAGACCCTGTCAATCATTCCATAGTCCAAAGCCTCTTGCGAAGTCATCCAGAAGTCGCGATCAGAATCTTTCTCAATCTGTTTGAAAGTTTTACCCGAATGGTCGGCGATGATTTGATAAAGCTCTTTTTTAAGTTTCATCATTTCGCGTAAGTTAATCTCCATATCTGCCGCCACACCTTGTGCACCACCGCTTGGCTGATGAATCATCACGCGTGAGTGTTTTAGTGCTGAACGTTTGCCTTCGGTACCTGCTACCAACAAAACAGCAGCCATCGATGCTGCGATACCTGTATTGATTGTGGCTACGTCGCTATTGATAAATTGCATTGTGTCATAAATTCCTAAGCCAGCATAGACTGATCCTCCCGGAGAGTTGATGTAAATTGATATATCTTTGCCGGGTTCTGATTGATCCAAAAACAGCAGTTGAGCTTGAATTACATTGGCGGCATAATCATTCACGCCTGTACCTAAGAATATAATTCTATCCATCATCAAACGTGAAAATACATCCATCTGAGTAACATTCAGCTGGCGCTCCTCCAAAATAGAGGGCGAAATATAACTTCCGTTTACATCGGCAAACTTATCTAATGCTAAACCATTCATACCTAAATGTTTGGTAGCATATTTTCTAAATTCATTGTTTTTATCCATAGTTATTCTTTTATTTGTTATATGATCTATTTTAATATAACTAAAACTTTGCCAAAATTAATTTTACGCCAAATTGGCATATTTGCTAAAGTTACAAATTTAATTAAAATAAAATTTATACAAGCATTATATGAAATAAATAAAGTGAAACAGCTAACCATTTCACTTTATAATTTTTTACACTTGATGCTTGATGAATCTCAAACCTTAAGCCTCAGTTTTTGATTCTTCCTCTTTCGTGTCGCTATTTTCAACATCTTGAGCCATCACTTCTTCTTCAAAAAGCTTGTTGAAATCAGCCATAGCAATAGCTTTCTTATCCAATTTTACTTTTTCGCGAATAGTAGCAATGATTTTCTCTTCAGCTGCTCTATCTACAAAATTGCGTGCGGTGCTCTCTTCTTTGAGCATATCTTGTACGTAGCCATCTAACATGCTGTCATCTAAGCCAATCATTCCGTATTGAGCAAACTGTGCGGCAGCTACCTTTTTAGCATATACAGTTACATCTTCATATTCTACTTTGATATCGTTCTCTTTTGCCACCTTATCGCTTGAAAGTTGCCAAATCAAATCTTCA
Source organism: uncultured Paludibacter sp. (assembly GCA_964345395.1). Taxonomy (GTDB): domain Bacteria; phylum Bacteroidota; class Bacteroidia; order Bacteroidales; family Paludibacteraceae; genus UPXZ01. Next base: position 5,802 of record CAYFRA010000027.1, read on the forward strand.
ATCATTTTTGGATAATCTTCTTCGATTTTTTCTGGTGTCAATCCTTCTTGTGTTTCGAGTAACCATCGTTTCAAGAAAGCCTCTGGGAAAGTTAAATCTTTAAACTTATCAACGAAATACTGTTTTGTATCGAGCATAAACCTATAATTGCTATCTGCTTCTAAGTTTTTTTGGATACTCTCTTCTATTTTTTTATTGAATTCCTCTTCTGATTTAACAACGCCTTCGCCAAATACCTTATCAAAAAGATCTTGATTGACATCACCGGGTAAATAGCGTGTAATTTCTGTAATTTCGATCTCAAAGTTGGCAGTCAAGTCAGTTGCGTCTGCCTTGTCTATTTTCAAAAATGAACTTACTTCAGTGTCATTTTCGTAAGCCTGTTTTGGATTGAAAACTACTTTATCACCCACTTTCTTGCCAACAAACAGAGCTTTTTGTTCATCGTTTTTCATATAGGCTGGAGTTAAAACAGCATTTTCAGCATAAATACCTTCATCTGCCGACTTCAAAGCACCTTCACCATCTAATTCGGTAACATTGCCGCGCACCATATCTTTCTCTTCTACGGTATCAAATTGCTCATATTTGCCAAATTGGGATGTGTATGATTGAATTTGATTGTTAATCATCTCCTCATCTACTTTGATTTCGTAGAATGGGATAACGATACTTTCATCTAAATCAAAATTGATATCAGGAGCTATTCCTAAATCAAATGACATTTCAAACTCTTCATCTTTGTCAAAGTCAAAAACTTTTTGATCCTCCCCTTCGCTCGGAAGTGGTTGACCTAAAAGTTTAACATCGTTTTCTTCTATATAGTTACTTACACCCTCTGCAACTATATTATTAATCTCTTCAGCAGTAACAGATTTGGCATACATTTTCTTAACCATACCCATTGGTACGTTTCCTTTGCGGAAACCCGGCATATCCATTTTTTTACGATACTCGCGTAAAGTTTTATCTACTTTTTCTGCATAGTCCTCTTTTGTTACCTTCACGGTAAGAACAGCATTATTAATGTCAATCTCTTTTTTTGTGATGTTCATATCTCTATTTTTATAAAAAAGCCCGAGGGCGATTGTATTTATTTCTTGCAAATTTGGGGTGCAAAGATAATAAAAATTACTTGAATTATTGATAGTTACCTCCAAATAATTTGATAATCAGTAAAATAAAATAGCAAATGTAGCAAACGCCAATAATTTATCAAATAATTCATCTACTTTTATTGCCCCTATTTTGGATGATTTTAATTGATAAAAACAATCTGAATTAGATTAATAGTCTTTGGGACTACGATGTGTCGGGAACTCGTTTCTGAAACCCTGCCAATACTCTTTGATGGTTGATTTTACTTCGCGATGGAGGATGAGTATTCCCAAAAGATTTGGGACTGTCATAAATACAATGGTTAGCATGGATACGTTCCAAATGATTGTGGTGTCGATAAAAGAGGCGAAAAAGAAAGCCACTACGTAAACAATGCGATAGGGTAGCACCCATCTAACGCCCAATAAATAGGTGATGGCACGATCGCCGTAATACGACCATGCGATGGCTGTAGAAAATGCAAAAAGTAGCAAACCTAATGTTACAATAAATTCACCATTTCTACCTAAAGCACTTTTTGAAAATGCGACATTGGTAAGGGGGGCACTGTGAAGCAGTGATTTGCCAGTAAAAACCACATCAGTTGGCAACTCCTTGATCACGCCGTTAATCACTTCTATCTCTCCACTAAATTTGCTATTGTTGTTTTTTACAACAACTTCATCGGCTAAAGATCGTGCATGTAAAATTGAAACATTGTTGGTAATCTGCCCAGACTCTACAGCAAGCGAACCATTAAAAAGATGTAGTTTTTCAGCCTTGTTTAGGTGTTGTTTTAATAAAATTGCGTCTGATTCATTTTGATCATCAAACTTTTGAGCCAAAACCTGCATGTCGGTAACCTGAAAAACATTTTGATGTTTCTCGTGCCAAACTCCTGTTGAAATAAGAACCATACCAGTTAGCATACACATAATAATGGTATCTAAAAAAGGTTCGAGTATGGCTACCATCCCTTCAGATACGGGTTCTTGGGCTCGTGCAGCTGCGTGTGCAATAGGTGCAGAGCCTTGTCCTGCTTCGTTAGAAAACAGACCTCTATTCACTCCATTGTTGAACGCAAATGCAAAACTTGCACCCAAAAAACCACCAATAGCAGATGTCCCTGCGAAAATATCACTAAAAATGGATAAAAAAGAAGGAACAAAATTTTGATAATTGGAAATCAGCACAATGATAGCACCTATGAAGTAGATAATAGCCATCATAGGCACTAATTTTTCGGTTACTTTTGCTATTCGTTTGATGCCACCAATAATCACCAAAGCCAACAAAAGAGCTAAAATAGCACCTGACAAATAGTGGCTGATACCGAAAGTTGCAAACAAAGAGTTAGAGATGCTGTTAATTTGTGGTAAACTTCCTGTTCCAAAAGATGAAAATACAACTGCAATAGCAAAAAACCCACCCAAAAACCAGCCTGTTTTAATTCTCTTCCCGTTTGGAAGTCTGACGTTTAAGCGTTTTTTCATATAATACATCGGGCCACCTGCCACCATCCCAGTTTGATCAAATTCTCGATATTTATGAGATAGAGTTACTTCAACAAACTTTGTACTCATACCCAACAATGCTGTCATCAACATCCAGAAGAGTGCAGCAGGGCCACCCAAATGCACCGCTAATGCCACACCTGCAATATTTCCAGTGCCTACGGTGCCTGAAAGTGCTGTAGCTAAAGCTTGAAAATGAGAGGTGTCTCCTTTGTCGGTGTCTTTGTCAAATTTGCCACTCACAATACGAATAGCATGTCGAAAATATCGAATTTGAGGAAATCTTAGATATAATGTAAAGAAAAAACCAGTGCCCAAAAGTAAAAATACAAACCAGTGATGTCCACCGATATATTGGTGTATATGGATTAGAAAATTATTGATTTGTTGCATTTGGATGATTAGATTAATTTTTGCAAATATAAACAAATCAATAAATAAATATAAACTTTTATGTGAAAAAATTATCACACACACTCATCGGATGACTTCAAGTCATCCGATGAGTAGCAAATGAAGCTGTCTTTACTCTTTTTTTTATTGCTCCTTGTTCTTTACAAACTTTATAAACTCTCTACTTTCTAACTCACTTTCCAACCGCAAGCTTTAAAAGCCTCCCCCTTTGGTTTAAGTTCAAGATAGAAGTACAAAGAATATAATTAAAAATTTGTTTAACTAAATATCTTTAGTTATCTTTGCAGACCAAATTGAAAAAAAACATCAATTATTGCGGAAATAGCTCAGTTGGTAGAGCATAACCTTGCCAAGGTTAGGGTCGCGAGTTCGAGTCTCGTTTTCCGCTCAAAGAAATAGCGATCATTTTATGATTGCTATTTTTATTTTAAATCAAAGAGAGAGGGCAACTATTATATAGCAGCCCTCTCACAGCATTTAAAACTATGATGATGTTTCACTAAAATGCGGCTCTTCTTTTTAAGTCTTCAATCGGAATTGACATCATGCGACCGGTCTTTTCTTTTCCTCTATAAGTAACGATTCTCATCACGTATGCGTCTTTAGGTACCTCTAAGGGTTCTGTGTAGATGGGATAAAAATAATCAGGCTCAGAGGCATCAAAACTGGTATGAATGTTTAGTCCTTCAATCTCAGTAGTTAGATGAACAAAATATTGGTCACCCTCTTTTTTTACTTTAACAATAGGGTCAAACATGGCACGTGAATATTTTGTTTCAGCATAATCAAAACGCTCAAATTGAACTTCTGTTTTTCTGATAAAGTTATTCCACTCTTTATTCTCCAACGGCGACCAAACAGATTCAGCTACAGCCAAAGCTCTTGGGAATGCCATATATTCTGCCTGTCGTATGTTATATATTTGTTCAGTCCACAAGTTGCCTTGACCTCCTAAAACAAACTCAGGATTAGCACCTGGAGGAACTGGATCAAACTTGTATGTTTGATTCAATCTCAAGCTGTTGTAAACTCGTGCATCCGTTGATGCATCACCTTGCATCAAATCAATATATACGTGAGTTTGAGGGCTCATCACAACGTAGTGTCCAGAGTTTGAAGCTTCAATGCCGTATTGTATGCCTCGCCAACTCATCAAAGCGGTAGATGGATTGATACCTCCTTCAAGAATTTCATCCCACCCAATCATTTTTTTACCTTTTGAGATAATAATTTTCTCCAATCGCTTGCTAAAATAAGCTTGCACTTCAGCCATCGATTTCAGACCTTCCTTCTCCATCAGTGCTTTTACATCATCGCTCTTTTGCCAAAAGGTGTATGGTGCTTCATCGCCGCCAGTGTGGATATATTCAAATGGGAAAAGTTCGGCCAGCTCTTCAAACACTTTGTCTAAAATCTCATAAGTTTTATCACTTGCAGGATTAACTGTGTTTTCAAAAATTGCTGTAGGTCGCGGTGTGCTCCAATCTAAGAAAGGCTCGCCCGACCTTACAAAATGGTCGCCACTTTCGGGGAAACAAGCCATTTCGGGGTAGGCTGCTAATAGTGCTGAGCTGTGTCCAGGTACATCAATCTCGGGCATAATCGTAATAAAACGCTCGGCAGCATAAGCAACAATATCTTTAATTTGTTCTTGGGTGTAATAACCACCGTAAGTTTTCGGTTCATCCTTATCGGGGTGCGACATACTTCCAAACCGACCAGTCTTTTCAGCTCGCCAAGCACCGATTTCTGTCAGTCTGGGTAGTGATTTTATTTCAACTCTCCAACCTTCATCGTCGCTCAAATGCCAATGAAACATATTGAACTTAAATCGGGTCATGTTATCTAAAAATTGCTTTACATCATCTACCGAAAAGAAATGTCGCGTAACATCAAGCATCAGCCCTCGCCAACCTACACGCGGATAATCTTCAATAGTTACACAAGGTGCTTCCCACGCTACATCACTAATCAGTTCTTTGCTTTCAATCTCTACTGGGAATAGTTGAACTAATGTTTGTGCTCCATAAAAGAGTCCCGCTGCACTATTGGCTCTAACAATTATCTGTTTTGGCTTAACCTGAAGTGAATAGCCCTCGTTGCCAATAGATGTGTTTGTTTGTTCGTTAAGTTCAAATAAAATGGTAGATTTTCCTTTCTGCTTTACTTGTACTGGATAACCCGTAGGAGTAGAAATTCTCTCAAGCAAAAAATCTTTTGTTATTTGTGTTCCCTCAACATCAGGGATGGTGATTGAAACTTTTTTAGGTAATTTAAATACACCACTTCCCACCTCCATAGAAACTGGTTCGGGTATAATACTAATCTCCTTTGCAGAGAGATGCCCATTTGCTAAAAATGTCATTACTAAAACTAAAAATAAACTAACTATGTTTCTCATATTCTCAAAAAATTAAATTAATGAACTACAAAGCTAACCAATCTGTTAGAAATATAAAAGCAATTTTGATATCGTTATCTTTAAGTTTTTCGAAAATGGAAGTTTAATAGCCTCTATAGGCGTTTTGTTGTCTTGAAACTTAATGCAACATCAATAAGAGTCTGAAAAATTACGAAACATAATAATGTGTCAAGAATACTTTCGTATGTCAATAAATTATTTGTATCTTTATATCAAAAATTAGAAATATTATGTTGGAATCAAAAGAAATAATTATACGTTTGGTATTAGCATCGCTGTTTGGTGCTCTTATAGGCTTAGAAAGGGGGCGAATACATTGGGCAGCAGGATTGAGAACACACATGATGGTGGCGGTAGGTTCAAGCCTAATTATGATTGTATCTTCTTTTGGGTTTATGGATGTTTTAGGTACAAAAAATGTTGGATTAGATCCATCGAGAGTGGCTGCACAAGTAGTGAGTGGGATAGGTTTTATAGGAGCGGGTGCTATTCTTTTTATGAAGCAAGGTACAGTGAGAGGTTTAACTACAGCTGCAGGGCTTTGGACTGTAGCAGCGATAGGATTAGCCACAGGTGGGGGACTATATTTAGCGGCTACGATTACAACCCTTATTGCATTAATAATATTATGGGCATTGCATCCTCTTGAAGCAGTTATCTACAAACGATATAAACCAATGACATTGAAAATTGTTACAAAATCAAAAGATATAAATAATGATACTTTTGAAAAGTTACTTGACAAACATAAATTAAGGATAGAACGTTTTACTTTTGAAAAAATAAATGATAACTTTGTCTATCGATTCAAACTCGAAAATGTTGATAGTAAAAAAGTTGATCAAATATTAAATACACTCAAAAATGAGAGTGCTTTACATGAAATTTCATTAACATAAATCAAATCAAATTATATGAACATAGAGTCTAAACTATTTGCCAACGGCGATACAATGCCTATATTTGGATTAGGCACCTGGCTTGCTCGTAAAGAAGAAGTGTATCAAGCAGTTAAAGCAGCAGTTAAAGCGGGTTACCGCCATATTGACTGTGCCTATATTTACCGAAATGAAAAAGAGGTAGGTAAAGCCTTGAAAGAGTTGTTTGACGAGAAAGTAGTGCAGCGGGAAGAGATTTTTATTACATCAAAACTTTGGAATAGTTTTCATCAACCTGAATTGGTCGAAAAGGCAATTCAAAAATCACTGAAAGATTTGCAGTTAGATTATCTTGATCTTTATCTGATTCATTGGCCTATTGCAAGTAAAATAGATTTACCTGAATCGGCTGAAGATATGATCTCTTTGGAAGAATTGCCTCTATTAGAAACATGGGAGGCTATGGTGAAATTAAAAAAAACAGGCAAAACCAAGCATATTGGTGTTTCAAACTTCAACATCCCTAAATTGAAGGATTTGATTGATAATGCATCTCAAAAACCCGAAGTAAATCAGGTGGAACTTCACCCATATCATCAACAGGAGGAGCTTTTGAAGTTTTGTGAGCAAAACCAAATCATACTTACTGCTTACTCACCACTTGGTAGCCGCCATTTGATGAATAGCGATGACTCAATTAGTGATAATGAGATAATTAAAGCTATTGCAAAAAAACACCAATGCAGTGAAACACAAGTAATGCTTGCTTGGGGTATGAAAAGAGGTACCGTAGTGATTCCTAAATCTGTGAACGAAGCAAGAATAATCAACAATTTCAATTCAACAAAAATAGAGTTGGATGATGCGGATATGGAGCAGATAGCTTCAATCAACAGAAATAAAAGTAATACTATAGCCAAATTTGCCATATTTCCTGATGGTCCTTACACAGTGGAGAACATTTGGGAGAAATAGAAAATAGAAATGAAAGATTCAGACATCAATAAGATCAGAGAAGATTTTCCTATACTCAAAGAGTCGATTTATAATCGTCCTTTGATATATTTCGATAATGCTGCTACGACACAAAAACCTTTAGCTGTGATTGACAAAATCAATTACGCTTACAAACATCTGAATGCTAATATTCACAGAGGAGTTCATTATTTGAGCCAAAAAGCAACTGAGGCTCACGAAAATGCAAGAAGTTACATCGCTAATTTTATCAACGCCGAATCTCCTGAAGAGTTGATTTTTACGCGCGGCACTACCGAAGCTATCAATTTGGTAGCAACTGTTTTAGGTGAATATGACTGTAAAAAAGATGACGAAATCGTTATTTCCGCAATGGAGCACCACTCCAATATTGTGCCTTGGCAAATGTTGTGTGAGCGAAAATCGATGAAGTTGCGCGTTGTTCCCATCAATGAAAAGGGAGAAATCATTCGAGAAGAGTATCAAAAGCTGCTGAATGAAAAAACAAAGATTGTATCTTTAGCACACATATCTAATGTGATGGGCACCATCAACCCTGTGCACGAGTTGATAGCCGATGCTCACACAAAGGGCATCCCTGTGTTGATTGATGGCGCACAGGCAATACCTCATACAAAAGTTGATGTGCAAGATCTCAATGCCGATTTTTATGTTTTTTCGGGACATAAAGTTTATGCTCCAACAGGAATTGGTGTGTTGTATGGCAAAAAAGAGTGGCTCGATAAGCTACCACCTTATCAGGGAGGAGGAGAAATGATTAAAAACGTAAGTTTTGAAAAAACAACTTACAATGATTTGCCTTTCAAATATGAAGCTGGCACACCAGATTATGTGGGATCTACTGCTTTGGCAGAAGCTTTGAAATATATCAATGAGTTGAATATTAGTAAAATATCACAATATGAAGATGAGTTGCTGCATTATGCAACCGAAAAATTAATGGATATAGAGGGTCTTAGAATAATTGGGACTTCTGATTATAAAAGTGCCGTAATATCTTTCTTGGTTGGCGATATTCATCCATATGATATAGGTATGCTTTTGGATAAATTAGGAATTGCAGTTCGCACCGGTCATCATTGTGCACAGCCACTTATGGAGTGGTTTGATATACCCGGTACTGTTCGGGCTTCGTTTTCTTTCTACAATACCAAAGAAGAGATTGATTACTTTGTAGATACGCTAAAGCGTGTTGTTGCAATGTTGAGTTAAAATACCAATCGTTAAACGTCCATTATAGATATTAGTTTTCATATTTTAGGCGGAAGATAACTAATTTTAGCTCTGAAAAACTTAGTTTAAAGCTTCAAACATCTGGGTTAAAGTCTAAAATATCCAGTTTAAAGTTTGAAACTTTCGGGATTATTTTAGACTGTTGCAATGATGAGTCAAAAAACTGAATAAATTGATGAAAGATAAGCTACATAGACTTATTGCTTGTTGTTAGTGGTATCTCTAATCATCAATTTAGTTTTGATAATTCTGTTTTTGTATTGACCAGTTGTCTCTCCTTTGATTTTATCTATCAACAGTTGTGCGGCTGTTTTCCCTACTTCATATCCATGCTGTTCAACAGTAGTCAGCATTGGGTCGGTAGCAATGGCTAAATCTCCACCTGAAAAGCCACATATTGCAATGTCTTGTGGAATCCGATAGCCTTTTTGTTTAGCAGCATATAAAATTCCTGAAGCTGTGTGGTCATTAATTGCAAAAAATGCATCGGGTGGATTAGGCATATCAAGCACTTGAGGGGTGAGCTTGATGGCATCTTCACGGGCGTCGCAGGTGAAAATAAGAGAATCATCGATTTCAATACCATGGTTTCTTAATGCATCTAAGTACCCATTTCTTCGATTCTTTGAGATTTCCAAATGCTCTGGCGAACTGAAAAAGGCAATTCGCTTAGCACCCGTTTCAATCAAATAGTTTACAGCAGTCATTGCACCAGCATAGTCGTCAACCACAACTCTGTCAGTCAAAATCCCTACGCATATACGATCAAAAAACACCAACTGGATATCGTTGTTTAAAATTTCTTGGTAGTGATTGTAATCTTCGGTCTCTTTTGCCAAACTGGCAAGCACGCCCGACACACGAGCATTGATTAATGACTCTGTGATATTTAGTTCTTTTTGATATTTTTCATGAGAAAGATAGAGCATCACGCCATAACCTTCACGAAAAGCAACCTCTTCAATTCCGCTCATAATCGACGAGAAAAAATAGTGTACAATCTCTGGTAAAATAACACCAATCACTTTACTCTTGCCAGAACGCAAATTCATAGCCATTGTGTTGGGCTTGTAGTTCAATTTCTTTGCACAAGCTCTCACCTTCTTAATGGTCGTTTTGCTTATGTCAGAGTGCTCACTAAGTGCTCTTGAAACGGTTGACGGAGAGATACCCAATTCTCTGGCGATATCTACTATGGTAACTTGTCTTTTTTGCATAATGCTAAGATTGTTAGATTGATTGTCAATACTGAATGATTTTTGAGCTTAAAACTTAAAACTTTTAATATCAATAGGTATGCTTTATTCGCAAACGTTTGCAAATCATTTTTATTGCTTAATTACATATAACTTTGTGAAAAATCATATAATATTCTATCTTTGTTTTCAATATGGATTAAAATTTTAAAGTGTTCAATTTAAATATCTTAAAACTATAAAACTTAATGTATAAAAAACTAACTATGCAAAGGATTCGATTGCTTTTTATTGCGATATTGACATTGGGACTTGGCTTTATGGCTACAGCCCAAAATCGTACAATATCAGGAGTAGTACAAGACGAAACAGGTGAAACTGTTATCGGAGCAAACGTATTGGAGAAAGGCACTAATAATGGAGTGGTTACTGATTTTGACGGAAAATTTAGATTGGAAGTTAAGTCAGGTGCAACTCTTCTAATTAGTTACGTTGGTTACGTGCCGCAAGAAGTTGTTGTGGGTAATCAAACCAATCTTGTTATCGTACTTGAACAAGAAGATTTTCTTCTAAAAGAGGTCGTAGCTATTGGCTATGGTTCTCAAACTAAAAAAGAGATTACGGGAGCCATTTCAAGTGTGAAGGCTGAAGATTTCAACAAAGGTATTACGGCTAACCCAATGGGCTTAATTCAAGGTAAAGTTGCTGGATTGAATATCATCAAAGATGGTGGTGATGACCCAGCGCAAAACAATTACAACGTTCAGCTGCGTGGTGTTGGTAGTTTGAGTGGTAGCGCATCTCCACTTTATGTGATTGATGGTGTGCCAGGTGGTGATTTATCATCGGTACTACCAAGTGATATTGAGTCTATTGATGTGCTGAAAGATGGTTCGGCTGCCGCTATTTATGGTACCCGTGCCAATGCTGGAGTTATACTTATTACCACAAAAAGAGGAAATAAAGATGGTAAATTCAGTGCTGAGTATAATGGATCTGTTTCTACAGCGACAATAGCAAATGTGCCACGTATTTTAACACCAAACGAGTATCGTGAAAAGATGGTTGCAAATGGATTAGGCATCGACTATGGAGCTGACACCGATTGGATCAAAGCCATTACCCGTACACCGCTTAGCCACACTCACAATGTGTCGCTAACAGGTGGAACATCTGATTTCAATTATCGTGCTTCTGTTGGTTATCGCGGCTTAGAGGGTTTGGCTATCAACTCAGATTATGAAGAGATTAATGCTCGTTTTGTTGCTAATCAAAAAGCATTCAACAACTTGGTGGATGTTTCTTACGATTTTTCATATTTGACCAACAGCAAACAGTGGGCAAATTATGATAACTTCAATCAAGCCATTCGCTCCAACCCTACGATGCCTATTCATTCTGATGAAGCTAGGTTTGAGAAATATGGCGGTTACTTTGAGTCAGACAATTTTTATACAAGAAACCCTGTGTCTGATATTATGCAAACTACCAACGATGAAAAAGGACAAGTGTTTATGGGGAGTGTAAGAGCTTCGATTAACTTGTTAGACAATTTGAAATTTACCACATTTTATTCGCTACAAAACAACAGCACGTGGAATGGTAAATACCAAACCAATACGCTACGTGATGTAGCAGGAAAAGGTGGTGTTGCTAATCAATCACAAAAATATGCATCACAACAAATGGTGGAAAATACATTGCAATACCTCAACTCTTGGAATGTGCACAACTTCCAAGCTTTGTTGGGACAAGGTTACCAAACCAACTTAACCCACGGTTTCGATGTGTTTAATTCTAATTTCCCATTGGATAAAATCCTTTACAACAACTTAGGATTAGGACAAGGAATTAAAACTGGTGAGAATGCCAATGCAAATATGGGCAGCTACAAATACAAAGATAAATTAGCTTCGTTTTTTGCCCGCGTGATGTACAATTACGACAACAAATATTTCATCAGCGCAAGTACGCGTTTAGAAGGCTCTTCTAAATTTGGTGCAAAAGCCAATCCTGTTTTAGGACCGTGGGGGTTATTTCCTGCTATCAGTGCAAGCTGGAGCATCATTGATGAAGATTTTATGCAAAATCAACGTTTCTTGAACGATTTGAAACTTCGTCTTGGTTATGGTGTTACGGGTAATATGCCAGAAAATTCTTACTTATATTTAATGTTGGTAGGACCTGGAAGCGATTATGTATTTGGCGATGGAGAATTTATACTTCCTTGGGGGCCTCAAACCAATACCAATGAATTTATACGTTGGGAAGAAAAGCATGAATACAATGCAGGTATCGATTTTGCGATGCTAAACAACCGTTTATATGGTTCTATTGATGGTTACTTTAGAAATACTACTGATTTGTTATATGAATACAATGTGCCCTTAGCAGGTGAAAATGTATCTTCAAAAAAGTGGGACAACTACGGACAAATTCACAACTATGGTGTTGAATTTCAGTTGAATGGTGTAATATATGATTCAGCTGATTTCAAATGGAACGCAGGATTGAATGCTGCTTGGAACCAAAACACTGTAGTTCGAATTACAGGAAACCAATATGGTAATTATGATGCTAACGGTAACTTAATTGCAAGCTTTCAAAACACAGGCTATATCTCATCAGGCGATGGTGAAACAGGAAGCTACGTGATGCGTTTGACAGAAGGTGGGGCGATTGGTAATTTCTGGGGATTCAAATATGTAGGTATCAATTCAAAAGGAGAGTGGGTTTTTGAAACTCCATCTGGTGGTCTTTCTACAAGTCCTGAAGATTCAGATAAACAAATTCTTGGTAATGCTTTCCCGCTTGTTACTTTAGGATTCAATACGGCATTGCGTTACAAAGATTTTGATTTGACAATGAATTTCCGTGGACAGGTTGGAGGGTTGATTTTCAATGAAACTCGTTATTTCTACGAAAATACGCGTGGAACAGAAAATGTACTTCTATCTTCATTTGAAGGAGATGCGGAAAGGCTAACCAACTGGATAACTTCAGGTTCAGATAAAGCCTCTATCCGTCGTTTCTCTGATTTCTACTTGGAAGATGCTACTTATGTGAAACTGAATGACTTGACAATTGGATACACGCCAAACCTTGGCACAGAATTTGCACGATATATTCAGAATATGAGGGTCTATTTTACAGCTCAAAATCTGTTTACCATCACAGGATACAAAGGACACGACCCATCAACCGTAAGTATGGCAGGTCTAGAACCAGGATTTGACGGACGTTCTTATTACCCAACTCAACACTCATTCAACTTGGGTGTATCATTTAATTTCTAATATTGAACATAATAAAAACAGATAAGATAAAGATGAAACTAAATAAAATATTTATAATTGTTGCAGTTTTGGGGATGTTGTTCAACACATCTTGTACCGATCTTACGCCAGAAGTATATACTGATGTTCAAAAAGATGATTACTTCCAAACTCCTGCTCAATTCTCTACACTTTTGGCAAATGCCTATTCTCAGTTAGCTGGTGAATATGGCTATGTGTATAGAGAAGGTTATTGGAGTATGCAAGAATACACTTCTGACGAAGTAGTAGTGCCAACAAGAGGTACCGACTGGTTTGATAACGGAGTACCTATCGCGATGCACACCCACACATGGGAAGAAGACACACGAGATATTAACAATGGTTGGAGTTTTGCATTTGGTGGCGTAACTAAATGTAACAATGTATTAAACAATATCTTAAACATTTTGGGACCAGATGAGAGCACTTATAATGATGCAGCAAAATCTGGTCTTGCCGAAACCAAAGTATTACGTGCATTTTACCACCTCTTAGCGATGGACTTATATGGCAATATCCATATCGATGATGGCGAAAGAGAGTTGAAACAATATACTCGCAAAGAAGTGTTTGAATGGATTGAAAAAGAGATCCTTGATAATATAGATCAACTTGACGAAAACATTCGTTATGGCTCGGTTACAAAGTATGTTGCCCATACTATTTTAGCCAAATTGTATATGAATGCCGAAGTTTATACAGGTACTGCTCGCTGGCAAGACGCCATCACTCACTTGGACGCAGTTATAAATAGCGGTGCTTACAAGTTGAATGCCGATTATTTTACAACTTTCAAGAAAGACAATACCAACAATCAAGAGATCATTTTCCCAATCGTATTTGATGCTGTCTATGCACAAGGAAATATGTTCCACTTAATGACAATGCACTATACGATGGGTGAGGTATATGGATTCACTACTGATACTTGGAATGGTCCTTGTACGCTAAAATCATTCTATGATAGCTATAAATCAGGTGATAAGCGTCAAGAGCAGTGGTTTGTTGGACCTATACAAAAAGATGGCGTAACATTGACTTATTCAAATGCCACATTATCAAATGTTCCTGCTATCATTGTACCTGAAGTAACTACTATTCAAGACCCCACAGCAGCTAATACTTTTGAAGGTGCTCGTTTTGTTAAATTTGAAATTGAGCCCGGAATAGAACATCACGCCAATAGTGACTTCCCAATTTATCGTTACGCCGATATATTGCTTATGAAAGCGGAAGCCTTGGTTAGATTGAATGGAACAGCGGGTGATTTTGCAAGCAATAATGAGTTTCAGCAAATTAGAACAAGAGCAGGACTTACTCCTTACACTGCAGCTGAACTTACTCTTGATGAGTTGCTCGCTGAGCGTGGACGTGAGTTGGCTTGGGAAGGGCATCGCCGCCAAGATTTGATTCGATTTGGTAAATTTACAACAGGTACTTGGGAGTTTATGGGAGCTCGCTCCAACAATCGAAATATCTTCCCTATCCCAACTTGGGTAATGGATGATAATCCTGGAATTTACACCCAAAACAATTGGAAATAAATTTTTAAATAAACAATAATTCAATAAATACACTAATTAATTAAAACAAAAAAGTATGAAAAAATTAAATTATCTGCTAATTATGCTATTAGCACTATCTTTTACCTTCGTATCTTGTAAAAAAGACCCTGAACCTGATCCAGGCGATTTGGATGAAATTGTAGAAGATGGATTTTATGTAGTAGGTCCTGCTACAGCTTCTGAAAAATTGGTTACAAATGCTACAATGATTGCTGGTATCAATGAAGTTGGGCAAGAATCACGTGAAGGGATGTATGAAAAATACATCGCACTTGAAGGTGGTAAGGAGTTCAGCTTATTCCTTAAAAAAGGAACAAGTGAAACTAAATACGGTGCTACTTTAGCTGATGTAGATTTAGCTGGTGAAAATGACCAGCCTAATATCGTGGTTAAGAAAGGCGTATTACAAGAGAATGCAACTCTAAAGGTAGATAAAAGTGGGCTTTACCACATTGTATTAGACCTTAACTTAAATAATGATTTAGATGAAGCCCTAATTCTTATTGCTCCCGTGCAATGGGGTATGCGTGGCGGATTTAACAGCTGGGGCTTTTCAGAAATGACAGCTTCTGCATTCAACAAAGAAAAAATGACTTTCACTTTGGAAGGTGTTGAAATAAAGGAAACTCAAGAGTTTAAATTTGCATATGGCGGTGGCTGGAAAATTCAGCTTGATAGTGAACAGCTTGTAACTGCAAACACCAACTTAGGTATAGATATGAAGCCAGGTGGAGACAATATGAAAGTTGAAGACGGGAATGGTGTTTACACTGTAACTTTAACTTGGACATTAAAAGAAGGTACTGTTGCCGATGCATTTGAAGCTAAATTTGACAAAACAGCCGATCTTGAAGTTTCTTTTCCTGAAGAGCTTTATATGATTGGTGCTGACTTTGGTGATTGGGATTGGGAAAGCGATGGTGTTGCTGAAATGACTCCTGTTAATGGTGTTGATGGTGCATTCTGGGCTGTTCGTTATTTCGAAGCTAATTCTCCTTTCAAATGGGCTCCAGGACGTGCATGGGCAGATGATTTTTCAAGCTTAGAAACCAACGAAGGATTTGAAATTTCTGATGGTAATGCAGTATTAGCAGAATCTGGTATTTACATGGTATATATCGATTTGGCTGCAAACAAAATTGTTATCGAGCCTGCTAAAGTATATGGTATGGGTGATACGTTTGGTGGCTGGGATGCTGATGTTGAAAGCAATTTATTTGTTCCTACTGCAGATGGTAAATCTCTTACTGCAACTACAAAAGCTGCTGGCGAACTAAGAATTTACGCATCTAGCTCAGCTGCTACTACTGATTGGTGGACACGTGAATTTATTATCCTTGATGGTAAAATCGAATACCGTGGCAATGGTGGTGATCAAGAGCGTGTTTCCGTAAGCGCAGGACAAGTAGTTACTCTTGACTTCAATGCTGGAACAGGTACAATTGAATAGTATTTTTTCAGTATCGATCGGATAAAATAAAAGGCACTTTGGCACTGAGCTAAGTGCCTTTTTTGTTTGCAAGAAAGATGTTTTAGAATTACTGTTATGGGTGTAAATTTCAAATATAAAACTTAAAGACCAAGTTATAAAACTTCATTTTTTCTATTTTATGTAGTAAGTTATTTTTTATTTAGCTATT
>CAYFRA010000028.1:0-21441 GCA_964345395.1 uncultured Paludibacter sp.
CTTGACGCTTAAACTGCCTACTATGTTTTTAATTGTTTCATTATTCTTTACAACCACACTCTTTCTAACTTTAAAAACTTTACAAACTTCTAACTTAGCTGTTTACCAACGGCCTGAAGCGCCACCGCCACCCGAAAAACCTCCGCCAAATCCTCCGCCACCAAAGCCCCCTCCGAAGCCTCCTCTGCCACTAAACATGCTGCCACCTACAGCACCACCGGTATAGGCTGCACTACGACGCAATCGGGGTAAGTTCTTGTTTTTATGCTCTTCATAGCCACAAAACTCACATTTGTAGCTACTTCGCTCTGTGCCACTGCTAACGTATGTCGGCATCACAACTGTTTTTTTAGATACCAACTTATATGCTTTTGTATTGCAACGTGGACAATGCGAGTAATTACTCACCTTATCTAATGTGAAAATAGCCTCATTTTTACAGCTATTACATAGAAAAACATCATAATCTATGCTTTTCAATTTTTCTTCAAATTGTTGCGAAATTTTTAAGTATGTATCCTCCTCTTTTTCTGATAACATATGCATAGATGAGCCACACTCATTACAAGGTATTGCTGCCGTGCGTGCTTCTTTCATCTTAACTCTTCCAAACAGAAAAGCAGGAAGTGCTGCAAAAGGAACACCGAATAACAATAAAATATATTGATATCTCCAAAAAACTATGATTACAAAAACCAAAACGATAGGTACAAAAAATGAAACCAATGCAAATGTAGCAGAGTTATGACTTTTGATTGCCGAATAGCGTGCCAGATTGGTATTGAACTTTTTATTTTGATGAATTTTATTGATCTCACTGCGCATCCAATAGAGTGTGAAAATAATCAGAAGGATATAGAAAATCATCGCATAAGGTATTACCTCTTTCCAGTTGATGGGTTTCTCACTCTCTTTTTCAAAAGGCTCTTCTCTTACAGTTCTAACAATTCTATCTATCCCTTTTTGGATTCCTAAGGCATAGTTCTCATTTCTAAATTCAGGAATAAGCTCTTGCGATATGATCCGTTTGGCAATGGCGTCAGGTAAAACACCCTCTACTCCCACACCAACACGAATTACCACACTACGGATATCCAGTACGACCAGCAGCAAAACACCGTTGCTTTGGGTTTTACCACCAATGCCCCAATGATTATAGAGTCTGTTTGCAAAATCATTTTCATCTTCAAAACCGATTGAACTTAGTATGACTACCGCTATTTCTGTGTCATTATCTCTCCACAAAGAGTCGATTTGCTGATTGATCATCAACTTGGTATTTGAGTCGATAAGTTGATCGGGGTCACTAACAAAACTTGGAATTGCGGCTTTTTGAGGATTTGGCACAGACTCTACCGTGTAAGCCTCAGCGTAAGCCAAAGTTACAAAAAACAATAGAAAAAAGAGTATGCTTAATCTTCTCATTTAGATGCTTAGTTTACTGCTTTTACCAATTCTATTCTAAAAATAAGGGTGGAGTAGGGTGGTATCTTTCCACTGTTTTGATCTTTATATCCAAGATTCCAAGGTATATATATTTCATAAATATCACCTATATGCATTTTATAAAGTATCTCTTGAAATCCAGCAATCGTATTTGATATGGGTAATTCTGCCTCTGTATTTTTATCAAAAGTAGTTCCATCAATCAACTTCCCTTCGTAAGTAGTCCAAACAGTACTTGTGGGGTTTATTGGTTTTTTATCTGTCGGATTACCCAATCGGAGTGCTCTATATTTTAAACCCGTTGGTGATATTTCAAATTTGCTATCTACCAATGGTTTTTCAATTTTCAAAACATCTATCGACCATTCAAAAGGGAAACTCTCTGTTCTCTCTTTATTGGCTTCAAACCACTCTTCGTTGAGTTCTTTCCAATGAACAAACATATCTTGATCCACACATCCTGTTAGTGATATCAGGGTGATAGTCAATAAGATTACACTCTTTCTTATCTTCATTTTTATCTTTTTTCTAAAATTAATTTTTATCTATTCTAAATTTAAAACTTCCAACACGATTGCCATCTACAAAAAAATCAGCTTGATAATTACCCAATTGTAGCACCTCTTCTACATTCCAATAGAGTGCATCACTATAGGCCTCACCCCCATATTCAAAGTTTTTACTTAGCGAGTAAGCTATATTTTTGTTTTCATAGCTAAATGTTGTGTTGGCTTTCATCATCACTTCACCATCAGGACGGGTAAGGCGAAGAAACACTGTTTTGTTTCCGGGTTCAGCTGTGATGTTTTTGCCAATCGTAAATCCAAACTTCAACATCTCCATTCTTTTTGCCCTATCGGTTGCTTTTTGACGTCTATCCAATGGTGTAAAACTAAAGTTGTAGAGTTCGAGTATCGCAGCACGACTGACAGTTTCTGATAATTCTTCTTTTTCCATTGCTAAAACTTGTGCTGTCTCTGATACGGATTGATAACGCTGTTTAACCTCTAAGTTTTCTGTTGTCAATCTTTTGTTCAGTGAGTTTAGCGAGTCAATCTGCTGAATATAGTGTGCGATAATTTTTCGTAATGTGGCTATTTCACCCTTCAAATCCATTATTTTCTTTGCATCGGTTGCTTTTGTTTTTTGCAGTTCGTCTTGCAAATCTTTGATTTTCTGCTTTTGATCTTCAAACTCTCTCAAAAGCGAATCGTTGTAAATGTAAAGTGAATAACCATCTATTTCGCCCGCTATATCCTCTATTTCGGTTACCATATGCTGTTTCTCTTCTTCCATATATTGCTCTGTTTCTGATATTTGCTTCTCTTGTTTTTGTGTTTTGTTAAAAAGAAAAGCAAAACCAGCTAATAGCAAAATAAGGCTTAGGACTGCAATAATTAGCAATGTAGTCAATGTTTTTTTATTCATATCTCTGTGAAAATCTATTTACAAATACTGAGTTGCTTTTGTCAAACCTATCCCATTAGAGCCTTTTAGCAAAATGGTATGATCTTTTATCGGTTTTTCTTTCAACTCTTCAATCAACTTATCAATATTTACAAAGGTACAAAATTTACTACTTATAGATGCAAAATTTGACCCAACTAAATATACTTTTTCAAGATTGTTGTGCTCCAATAGCTGAATGATATGTCGATGTTCGTCAATTGATGACTCACCCATTTCGAGCATATCGCCTAAAATTAACATTTTGTTTTTAGCATCTAATTTTGCAAAATTATTCACTGCCAACTGCATACTGCTTGGATTGGCGTTATAAGCATCGACAATTAAGTTATTGTGTGTCGTTTGTAGCCACTGTGAGCGATTGTTGCTTGGTTTGTAACTTTCTAAAGCCAGCTTGATATCATCATTTGCTACCCCAAAATGGTGTCCTACAGCAATCGCCGCAATGAAGTTCTCGGCATTGTATTCGCCAATTAACTGCGTGTTGAGCTGAAACTCTCCTTCAGGAGTCATAGCTTTCATTTGTAGCAAGAATGATTGGTCAAGCACCTCTCCTACAGCGATATGGTCATTTAATTTGTTTGCAATAGCGTAATGTAGTGCTTCTTTATTGACATCAATTCCAACTTCCATAGCCATCTCCAATAAGTCTGAATTGCCACTTTGAATAAATATTTTCTTGCCACTCTTTTTGATGTTTTGGTAGAGCTCTGCTTTTGCTTTTTTTACCCCCTCAAAATTACCAAAACCCTCTAAATGTGCTTTCCCTACGTTTGTGATCAGCCCAAAATCTGGTTTGACAATATTGGCCAATAACTCTATTTCTCCAAGATGATTTGCACCCATTTCTACAATGGCTATCTCGTGAGATTTCTCCAATTGTAAAAGGGTGAGCGGTACTCCGATATGATTATTTAGATTTCCTTTGGTATAATGTGTTTTGAATTTTTGTTTCAAAACAGCATTCAACAGCTCTTTGGTGGTGGTTTTACCATTTGTGCCGGTCACTCCGATAATTGTTGTGCCAAGCATTTCACGATGTTTTTTTGCCAGCTGTTGTAAGGCAAGCAAACTATCTTCGACAAGAATATATCTTTCGTTTTCGGCATATTGAGGATTGTCAATGATGGCGTAAGCAGCCCCATTTTCTAAAGCCGATTTAGCAAAAGCATTGGCATCAAACTTATCACCTCTTAGGGCAAAAAAGAGAGAATCTTTCGGACAGTTCCTACTATCGGTAGTAACAACAGGGTGTTGAAGAAAAAGAGAATATATTTGTTCCATAATTTATATCAAGCTTTTTAGGATCTTGCATCATTGTATGTTTCTACAAAAATAATCAAACTTAGATATTGAAAGGTAGGAGATGGGGAATTATTTCAGAATATTGCAAAATTTACCTCAAGTTTTTTGTTTTCTATTCAATTTTTCTGTAATTTTCCAATCGAATCTTCAAAATTGTAATTATGGATAAATTAGCAAATAAGAACTTAGATAAACGAGAAATAATTCAAACATTAAAGGAGCATGTTTCAAAACTTCCTATTGAGTTTGTAGTTGGTGCGGTTTTGGGTGGAGGTTTGTTTTTGTTGAGCAATAAGAAATCGAAAAGCAAATCAAAGAGCGTCAGAGCGGTAACTACACTTGCTAAAACCCTTGCACCAATTGTTATAATTGCTATGTTAGAAAAATTTTCAGATTCATCAGCAGAAGCTGAAGAGAAATTATAAATAGCACAATTTTATTTTATGAAAAAAAGTCTGGTCAGGATATCATATTTCCCCGGCCAGACTTCTCTATTTTATCTAAGGCTATGTTTATTTCTTATATTCAACAAATGCTTCAATAGCCTCGTAAGAAGCTAAGCCCAAGTTGCTGTATAGTTGAGCGGTTGCCTGATTTCTATCTTCAGCACGCTGCCAAAATAGTCGCTCATCATCACCCAAAAATGGAGCACTCTCCATTTGAGATTGGTGTTTTAAAATAGAATTTCTTTTTCTTCTCAACTCTTCAGGACTGATTGGAACAGCCATTTCAATATAATCGATATCCCACTCAGCCCACGCACCTCTATACATCCAAATGCGGCAATCGTCCATCCATTTTTCATCTTTCAACTCGTGAATAGCAGCCAATGCAGCATTTAAGCAAATTTTGTGAGTTCCGTGTGGGTCAGCTAAATCGCCAGCTAAATAAATTTGGTGTGGTTTTATCTCTTGCAGCAGATCCATTGTAATTTTTACATCTACTTCACTCAAGTCACCTTTTTTCACAGCTCCTGTTTCATAAAATGGTAAATCTAAAAAATGTACTCGCTCCATTGGTACATTGTTGTAACGACAAGCTGTTCGTGCCTCTTCACGGCGTATATTTCCTTTGAGATAAAGGACATCTTTGGTATCTTGCTCTCCAATCTCTTTGTGGTTTAATAAAAAATCTAACATTTCTGTGTATTTAGATTTCAAATTATCTGTTTTCTCATCACCATATTGCTCCAAAGTGTTTGACATCAAAGAGAGATAGCGTATTGCCTCTTCATCTCCTACAGCTATATTGCCCGAAACTTGATAAGCTACGTGCACTTCGTGGTTTTGTTCAACAAGTCGCTGGAAAGTACCTCCCATCGAAATCACATCATCATCGGGGTGCGGACTAAAAATAATCACTCGTTTTGGATAAGGTTTAGCTCGCTCAGGGCGATAGGTATCGTCTGCATTGGGTTTGCCACCAGGCCAACCTGTGATGGTGTGTTGCAACTCGTTGAACACTTTGATATTCACATTGTATGCCGAACCAAACAGTGCTAAAAGCTCATTTAAACCGTTTTGGTTATAATCTTTATTGGTCAGTTTGAGAATTGGTTTATCTGTTTTTTCACAAAGCCACACAATCGCTCTTCGTATCAGTTTGTCTGTCCAATCGCAAGGTCCAACCAACCAAGGATAACTAACACGTGTCAATTCTTGAGCTGCATCAATATCCAAAATAACCTTAGCATTTTTATGTGATTGAAGGTAGGAGGCAGGAACGGTTTCGCTCATTTTCTCTTCAATAATTTTTTTGATAATCGAAGACTTATGCTCACCCCATGCTATCATTATTATTTTTTTTGCTGATAAAATAGTTGATACTCCGAGTGTTATAGCACTTTCTGGAATCTCCTCCGAAGAGATGTAGAACTGCTGTAAATCTCTTCGAGATTGAGCATCTAACAGCATCAATCGGGTAGTGCTGCTGGTTAGAGAGCCTGGCTCATTGTAGGCTAAATTGCCCAATACACCAATAGATGCTAACACAAGGTCGAATCCACCCAGCTCTTCAATTTTAGCTTCAAACTGGTTGCAGTACTCTAAAATTTGCTCTTTATCCACGTGTCCTGGTGTGATAAAATTATCGGTTGGGATATCAATATGATTGATTAAATATTCTTTCAGCAACTTAGTGTTTGAGTGTTTGTTGTCGTCAAAAGGGTAAAGCTCAAAAATATTGATAATATAGACATGCTTGAAAGAGAACTTATCTCGCTTGTAAATATTCACCAATTCAGTATAAACACTTAGGGGTGATGAGCCTCCAGGTAAAGCTAATACACAGTTTTTCCCTTCATTCTCTCTCTTTTTTACTAAATTAGCAATCTCATTTGCAACTAATAAAGAACCTTCGTTTTGATTTTCAAAAATCTCTGTATTGATTCTTTCGTATCTCGACTGACGCACCTCATCTAATGCATCTGATGGACGATAGTAACGCTCTGGCGTTCTTTCTAAGGTAATTTTAGAGCTTAAATCTAAATTCATATGCTTATTATTTTAATAACATTTATGCAATAAGTTGAACTTTCAAAATTACTAATATTATCGATATGTTGATAAAACATTAGGAATATATAAGATTTTAAAAGCGATAGAAACAAAAAAAAGACGTTTGTTAGAGAAAGCTCTCTTGAAACGTCTTTTTGTGCGGCTGAAGGGACTCGAACCCCCACGGATTGCTCCACTAGATCCTAAGTCTAGCGCGGCTACCAATTACGCCACAGCCGCTATTGGTGTATTGCGAGTGCAAAGGTAAACATTTTTTTTTACCTTGCAATATGTTTCAAAAAAATTAATACTTTTTTTCTGATAATAAACTTGCTAATCGTTTCAGTACTATTATTCAAAGAGTGGCAAGATACTTCAAATTGCTAAACGATTGTAGTGATGTCGTATGGCGTTTTTTGATATACAAAATAGTTCAACCAGTTGTTAATCAAAAGATTGGAGTGTCCTCTCCATCTGACTATTGGCTCTTTATCTGGGTCATTATCTGAATAGTAGTTTTCTGGAGGTGCAGTTTTCAAGCCTTTGGCAATATCACGTCTGTATTCGCTGTCTAAAGTAAGGGGCGAATATTCCGAATGTCCTGTTATGAATATCTCTCTGCCACCTCTGCCCATTATAATATAAGCTCCCGCTGTTTTTGAGTTGGAAACAAGTGAAAGCTCTTTATTTGCCTCAATATCACTCTCTTTCACTTCCGTATATCTGCTATGAGGAACATAAAACAGGTCGTCAAATCCTCTGAAAAGCGGGTTTAGTTTATCCAAGACTTCGTGTTCATAAACTCCAAATAATTTTTGTGTCAAAGGGTGTTTTTTAACGTCATAAAAATGATACAAACCAGCTTGTGCAGCCCAGCAGATAAAAAGAGTGGAGGTTACATTCGTTCTCGACCAATTCATGATTTCTGTCAATTCGCCCCAATAATTTACCTCCTCAAAATCTAAATGCTCAACAGGTGCACCGGTTATAATCATTCCGTCATATTTCAAGTTTTTCACTTCGTCAAAAGAGATGTAAAACTCAAGCATATGCTCTATGGGAGTGTTTTTGGAGGTGTGAGATTTGAGTCTCAAAAAATCAACTTCAATTTGAAGTGGAGAGTTGGATAGCAAACGAATTAAGTCTGTTTCAGTCGTAATTTTCAAAGGCATCAAGTTGAGAATCAGCATCCTTAGTGGTCTTATGTCTTGTGATTCAGCCTGCTTGTTGTCCATCACGAAAATATTCTCGTTTCTAAGCAATTCTATTGCTGGTAAATTGGCAGGTATATTTAATGGCATATCTATAAAGATAATAGCGTTTTCAATTTTATTTTAATTATAGAAATTCCAAGATACTCCAGCTTTGAGCATCGGTGGATTGATTGGATAATTTGGCATACTGAAACCCCAATCAGAGAATAGGTATTTACCTATATTGCTATACTCAACAAATATTCGTGCTTGCTTGATATGAAAATTGGCATAAGCATTGATTTCAGGATAATTGCCAATCATCACCTCTTTTTGGTTGAAAAACTGCCCTATTGCTGGCATATATGAGGGTGCAAGGTATTTGCTATGATAACGCACACTCACCCCAAACTGCGGATACAAATCAACGAACCACTTATCTGCATAGTATAGATTGTGGAAAAGTGCAAAACTTGGCAACGGCACGACATCTTTATTTGAACTCAACTGATAAATCACATGATTTTCTAAATAAATTTTTCCTAATTTGATATCTTGTTGTAAATCAGTTGCTAATATTTGTATGTTGCCATCGTGTTGTGTAGGTTCTCCCTTTTCATCGAAATAGATGCTATTTGTGATGTTTTCCAAACCAATATTTAACTTGGTTCTACTTTTTTGCAATTGTAAAATGCCACCTAAGTAAGTACGATAAGTTTTTCCAAAATTATTTTCCCATCTGAAATGACTCGAATAATAGTTTTGTAGAAAAAAACTTGGTTCTTCGTTTTTCACATAAGCATCGGCTTGCAGTTCGATCACCTCATTGAGTAGTTTCAACTTGGCATACATATTACCCTCCAATCGAAACTCACCCAATTTATATCCCGCAATATAGATATCTCCTAAAAAATTATACCGAAAATTATTACCCTGTGTCTTGGATAAAACACCTCCAATGCGTGTATTTGACTTCACCGCATGCTGTATCAGCGTATCAGGTCGATAAGCAAATTGTTGAATTTCATTTTCTGCATAGGCTGTCAAACCAAACTTCAACCATCTGTTAAACTCTTCTGCTATATTGATCGAAACAAGATTTGTGATAGAGCGAATTGCTGCCGTATCATTTGCCGCTTTGCTGATGCTATCAAAATTGTTTTCATAAAAATTCAAATTCATCGTGGGTTCGTGATATCGTTTTCGCATCTCCTCCACTTTCATCGTATGTCCAAAGCGAGTAACTGGAACAAACTCAAAACGCACTGAATCTAAATCGGCGCTTTCTTCTCTATTTGCTATGCTATCTTTTATTTCGCGCTGAAATCCTATGGCATAGGATTGATTAAATAACAAACCATTCTTCTTGAAATTTGAAAACGCATTCAGTGCGGTGGGCATATCTTTAGTTCTCACATCAACATTTGGATTGTTGAGCATTGTCAAATTAGTAAGCCCACCATTTTCAAAATTACTATGATTATTGAGATAAACCAAAGCATTTGCAGCATATCGTTCGCCGGTATATCGACCATTTAAGCTACCTGCAAAGCGTTTGGCAGCCTGATTGTTAAACATACCTACAGCGTGAATAAAGTCCATATTCAAAGCAGAATTAATCTTTTTTGAAGGGCCTGTAGTAAACATAAACTTAACTTGCTCCTCTTTTTGACCAAATGGCCCACCTGTTAGATAAGTTAAATTGGTAAGTGGGAAATTGACATCATAAAAAAGGGTCGATTCTATATCAGAAAGATAGGGTTTATAAGCATTTTCAAAAATAAAATCGCTACGCTTTGCTCTTTCAAAATATATTTTTGATTGAAGTGGAGAGCCGTAGTTGGCATTGTGAGAATTGGCAATGCTCCAGTTTCTAATCACACTTTTTTCATTAAAATTGATGTAAGTTGTGTCTATCTGAATGGTGTCTGCCACCCCCAATTGACCATCGATATACCATGCATTTATAAATTTATCTACCTTCTTTATGTTTGAAGTTTTTTTATCTATGTTTTGAGCTGACAAGCTCAGAATAGCTAAGAGTAGATATGCAATTATGTATAAGTATCTTTTCATACCTCAAATTCATATATTAATTGGCAAAGATACACTTTTTGAAAAGAATATAATTGAAAAATGAAATTTCTCTTTTGATATTTATGGTTTTAAAAATATATTTGAATCTTTATTCAAATAATTAAAATGCTTTATCATCCATGCTTAAACTGCTTAATAAGCTCACTTTTTTCTCTGTTTAGTAGTAAATATCAGGAAAATGTCTGTTTTTACAAAACGAGAGTATTGAATATTTTTATAATAAAGAAAAATAGATTATCTTTGCACCCTCAAAATTAAAGAATTAATAATTTTAAAAGTAAAAACTTATGTTAAATCATTATGAAGCCGTTTTCATTTTAACTCCCGTTTTGTCTGAAGTTCAGATGAAGGAAGCGGTAGATAAGTTCAAAGCTGTCATTACTGACAACGGAGGAGTTATCACAAATGAAGAGAACTGGGGAATGAGAAAATTAGCTTACCCCATCCAAAAGAAATCGACAGGGTTTTATTCCTTGTTACAGTTTGATGCTGAGCCAACTTTAGTAGATGTGTTAGAGACACAATTCCGCCGCGATGAGCGAGTGATTCGTTTCTTGACTTTCCGCTTAGACAAGTACGCATTTGAATATGCAGAGCGTAGAAAAAACAAAAAAGCACAAGAGCCTGTAGTTGAAACTGCTGCTCCAGTTGAGAAAGAAGAAGTTGTTAACGAAGAAAACATAGAAAATAAGGAGGATTAATTATGTCACAACAAGGAGAAATCAGATATCTAACTCCACCTACAGTGGATGTGAAAAAGAAAAAATATTGTCGCTTCAAAAAGAGCGGAATCAAATACATTGATTATAAAGATCCAGAGTTCTTAAAAAAATTCTTAAACGAACAAGGAAAAATTCTTCCTCGTCGTCTTACTGGTACTTCTTTGAAATACCAACGCAAAGTTGCGCAAGCTGTTAAAAGAGCACGCCATTTGGCATTGCTTCCATATGTTACTGATATGATGAAATAAGAAAGGAGAGAAATTATGGAACTTATATTATTAGAAGATGTATTAAACTTAGGTTACAAAAACGATATTGTAACTGTGAAAGAGGGTTATGGTCGCAACTATTTAATTCCTCAAAAGAAAGCTATTATTGCAACTGCTTCTGCAAAAAAAGTAATTGCTGAAAACGAAAGACAACAAGCCCACAAATTAGAAGCTATCAGAATAGCTGCTGAAGAATTGGGTGCTAAAATCACAGAAGCTGGCACACTTACGATTGGTGCAAAAACCAGTTCAACAGGTAAGATTTTTGGTGCTGTTACCAATATCCAAATTGCTGATGAGTTGGAGAAAAAAGGTGTAACTGTAGATAGAAAACTTATTTCAGTAAAAGGTAATTCAATAAAAGAGATTGGAAGCTATGTAGCTTCTGCTAAACTTCACAAAGAAGTAACTATTGAAATTCCATTTGAAGTAGTATCAGAATAAAAGAACTATTTCAGTTCAAAATCGAATGAATAAAAGCCGATTTGTTATTGACAAGTCGGCTTTTTTATTTGAATGTGTGCTTTTCAGTCAAAACTTATTTTATAAACTCAACTTCTTTGAAGTAGAATGAGCGATTGCCCCCTTCATTGTCTTGTATAATTAGTTTTCCATCCTTTTCAACTTCTATTATTTTTCCAATAAAATGTTCGTCCCTTTCAACATCAAAATAGTGGTAATAACCATCGTTCCTATATAGATGATTAAAATATTCCTTGCTTATTTCATCTGAAATCTTACGGTGATACATCTCTAAAATTGCATCTCTAATATTTTCCAAAATAAGGGCAAGGTCACTCTCTTTGGCAATTATTTGTTTCAATGAGATGGGATTGGGTGCATCGGATATAAATTTTTCTTGATTAATATTGAGACCAATTCCCAAAATGCTTTTATCAATCCTATTTCTAAATAGCGAGTTTTCAATCAATATCCCTCCAATTTTTTGATCTCGCCAATAGATATCATTAGGCCATTTTATTTTAATAACATCGGTATAATTATCCAATACTTTTTTTATTGATAAACTTGTAATTTGTGATATCAAAAACTGCTCTTGAATTGCAATATGATGAGGATAAATGAGCATTGAAAAAAGCAAATTCTTAGCTCTTTCACTCTCCCAACTATTTCCGGCCTGACCTCTACCTCCAGTTTGGAAGTCGGCAGATACAATGAACCCATCGGGCAATTCTGCCTCATTACTCATCGCTTTCAACAAAATGTTGGTCGATTCGCACTCATCGATATGATACTGCTTTATGCTCATTTGCTTGCTTGTATTAGCAATTGTTCCATTTTTTTTGTAGTTGGTGCTAACGAACTTGCATTGGGATAATTGACCAATATCGCAAAAATATAAGTTTTGTTATTTCGCTCTACGTAGCCTGTATAGGTACGCACACCGCCTATTGTTCCACTTTTGGCGTGCACCTTACCTTCAAGAACTGTGTTTTTTAAAAACGTTTTGAGCGTTCCCTCTTTTCCTGCAATTGGAAGCGAATTGAAAAATGTTTGATGATTGGGAGATTTAGCCATATAGTCAAGCAATGAGACATAAAAACTGGCTGACACTGCATTGGTAGGCGATAAACCTGAGCCATCACGCATAAAAAGCTGATCTACTGATAATCCTTTGGCTTTCCAAAAATCACGTACCACAGCAATGGCGTTTTGAGTGCTTGCTTGCTCTCCTTTTTGTAGTGCCAAATGACGAAAAACTTGCTCTGCATAGTGGTTGTTGCTAACTACATTAATCTCACGAATAATCTCACCAAGCGGTGGTGATTGATGTGTGTAGAAAATTTCTCCACGTTTGCCTACGGTTTCAGCTATACCCGCACCTTTTACTTCAATACCATTTGATCTCAATTTCCAAGCAAAATCTCTTGATAATGTGAGTGCAGGATTAGGGATATCGCCTTTGATTGAAAAAGAGGAACGATTTGCTGGTATTTGACCATAGATTACACGTTCCACAGAGTAGGGTGCTCCGTATATATATGCATTGTCATAATTGATATTTGCCGATTTCACATGATTGGTAAACTGCAATTCAGGCATATTGGGAGTAGTAGATGTTATTTGAGGTGTTGTGCCTGCTTCACCCGATTTGAACTCCAAATAATAGGTGTTGTCTTTGTATGAAATACCATAAGCTCCAGCGGCATAATAGTTGCCTATATCCTCCCAAATCCACTTAGGATTGATCCCCTCGGTATCATAAATACTTGCATCGGCTATGATGTTACCATTGATTGATTTTATTCCTAAATTTTTGACCGCTTTGAGCCAATCATTCAAGAAGTGAATATCGCCCAATTTTGCCGAGCCTAAAGTGGGGTCACCGCTACCATAGACAATGATGTTGCCATTTAAAATGCCATCCAAAGTCAGCTCCCCATCTATCAATAAATCGGTTTTGAAACGATAATCTTTTCCCAATATCTCCAATGCAGTAGCTGTGGTAATTACTTTCATCGTTGAAGCTGGTGCAGCTACATGGTTGGCTCTATGGCTTGCTACAATTTTACCACCATCAGCCTCTTGGATCAACAATGAGATGTTGGAATTTCTATGTAAGTCGTTGTTTACAAATTCTTCAACCGGGTTTTGTGCTTGAACGGCAACTGCCATAAGCAAAAGCAGTATTAATTGAGTTTTAAATCTTTTCATATTGACCATAGCGAATTTGTTTTGTGTTTCTATTTTTATCCAAAGTTAAAAAGAAGTTCTATCAAAAGGGTATCATTTTAGGATTTTTATGCATAGATCTTCACCAATAAACAAAATGATAAGAATTAATCGAAAAAGAGAGCAAACTGCATGTCAAAGCCTTTCGGACTTCTATCTTTATATGCCTTTGGTTCTCGACGAAAAGGATAATCAGAGCGTTGTTTTTCAAATGTTTCTGGCGATAGTTTCATGCGATTGCTGTCGGCTTCAATATTGTATGTTGAAGTCAAAAAATCTTCTACGCTATATTGAGAAAAATCTTTTTCAATACCTTCTGCTAAAGGAGTTGGTGACCAGTCATCTAAACCTAAATTGAAAAACTGACTCAAAGAACGGACACTTTGCTGGCTTGCATTGGCTTTGCCATCGGCTGAGTAGCCCGCAATATGAGGGGTGGCTAAAGTTGTCATTCTTAGCAATTCTAAATCAATGTTTGGTTCTGACTCCCAAGTATCTATCACTACATCTGCTACTTGGTTTTCCCGAATAGCCCTTTTCAAAGCCTCTGTTTCTATCACTTCACCACGTGAAGCATTGATGATAATTGGTGTTCTTTTGAGTGAATCAAAAAACTTTTTATCAGCCAAATGATACGATTTGTCTTCTCCTTGCAAATGCAAAAATGGATGAAATGTGATGATATCAGCCATTTCAGCAATGGTGTTTAACGATACAAAACTATCATCACTTTCGCTTCGTGCACGTGGGGGGTCATTTAGCAAAACCTTCATACCAAATGCTTTAGCCAAGCTAACAACACGCTTGCCCACTTCACCAACTCCTATCACTCCGATTGTTTTTTCACTCAGTTTGAATCTGTTTTTTTGAGATAGATAAATCAAGACTGAAGCTATATATTGAGTTACTGAAAGGGCGTTGCAACCAGGTGCGTTTGTCCAATGAATTCCATTTTCGGTACAATATTTTGTGTCAATATGGTCATATCCAATGGTGGCAGTTGCTATAAACTTAACTTTGGTGTCCTCTAATAGCTGACGGTTGCAGATGGTGCGTGTGCGAACAATCAAGGCATCTGCATTTTTCACTTTCTCTTGCGTCATCTCGGTGCCGGCTATATACTCCACATCTGCATATTCTTCCAATGCACCCTTAATATAAGGTATATGTTTGTCTATGATGATTTTCATTGTTTTCTTTCATTGTTTTTGTTCTACCTACAAAGATAAAATATTTTTCGGTAACGTTATTTTATAATTATTTAAAATAATCTCTTCAAAGATTTTCAACTATATTCTACAATGCCTATTGATTCAGCTTGATTTGAAAATCGTATGAAACCCGATAAGCACATTTTCAAAACTTAAATTAAATGACTACTTTTGTGCTCAAATTTTCACAGTATTAAACTTGGAGTAAAAAATGGGTATTAGATCAAAATTTCTTCAAATATCTATCATATTTTCTTTTCTGCTTTTGCCTTTTAGTTTATCATCTCAAGAATTGATAATCACAGAAGAGGCCAAACTTACTTGGACACAACAAGTAGAACAGTGGTATGAGCAACATATGGGCTATGGCAGTATTTTTGGTTTGATGGTGGTGGAGAGTTCCTTCGTGCCTTTTCCGTCAGAATTAGTTATCCCTCCAGCAGCCTATGTGGCAAGCAAACCCGATAGCCAACTGAATATATTTTTAATCGTTCTTTTTGGAACTTTAGGGGCAATTGTAGGGGCATTGATTAATTATTTTTTGGCTATGTGGCTCGGACGTCCTATTATTTATAAGTTTGCAGATAGCAAATTGGGGCGTGTTTTTTTATTGAATAGCGATAAAATCAAACAAGCCGAAGATTTCTTTAATAAACATGGCAAAGTTTCTACTTTTGTAGGTAGGTTGATACCTGCTGTGCGTCAATTGATATCCATTCCGGCTGGTTTGGCACGAATGAATTTGATTAGTTTTATTGGCTACACTGCTTTGGGTGCTGGTATTTGGAGTGTTGTTCTTGCACTTTTGGGTTACATTTTGCACGGTCAAGCAGATTTAATCAATAAATATAGCGATGAGATTGGATATATTATCGCTGCTTTAGTTTTCTTACTATTGCTCTACTTCTTCATCAAATATATTGTAAAAAAGAAAAAATCAAATGCATAAGCTTTTCAAGGATTTCTAAATCAAGGGATTGACATTGTTCCCAATCATAATTGTGCAATAATAAAACTTAAAATCAATTTATTACTGAACTTTTTCTTTAATCTCTTGTTTTATGGAGAGCTAATAAATTTTCATAAGCTATAAATAACTTGATAAGGATAAAGTTTTTAATAAAAAGAGTTCGTGTTTTAATCCATAAAAAGAGTATGAAAACAGAGTATTTTTTTGTAATTTTGCATTCCAATTAAAAAAAGAGGAAATTGATGATGAAAAGAACACGAAATTTTTGCATTATAGCTCATATAGATCATGGCAAAAGCACGCTTGCTGACCGTCTTTTAGAATTTACAGATACGGTATCTGAAAAAGACCTTCAATCACAAGTGCTTGATAATATGGATTTAGAGCGTGAACGAGGCATTACTATCAAGAGCCACGCCATTCAGATGGATTATAAATATAATAATGAAGACTACACACTCAATCTGATTGATACTCCCGGACACGTTGACTTTTCTTATGAAGTTTCTCGCTCCATTGCTGCTTGCGAGGGGGCCCTGTTGATTGTCGATGCAACTCAAGGGATTCAAGCCCAAACTATATCAAATCTTTATATGGCTATTGAACATGATTTGGAGATTATTCCAATCATGAACAAGATGGATATGGAGAGTGCTATGCCAGAAGAGGTGGAAGATCAAATTATCGAGCTGCTGGGCTGCAAGCGTGAGGAGATTGTTCGTGCAAGTGGTAAAACTGGAATGGGTGTAGATGAGATTTTATCGGCTATTATAGAAAGGGTGCCCGCTCCTGTGGGTGATCCAGATGCTCCTTTACAAGCCCTTATTTTTGACTCGGTATTCAATTCATTCAGAGGAATTATTGCCTATTTCAAAATAAAGAACGGCTCGATAAAGAAAAATGATTTGGTCAAGTTTGTAGCAACTGAAAAAGAGTATAATGCAGATGAAATAGGGGTGCTAAAACTTGGGATGAAGCCTACCGATACGCTTAGTGCAGGTAATGTAGGCTATATTATTTCAGGAATTAAAACTTCTAAAGAGGTGAAAGTGGGCGATACAATTACCCATGTCAAACGCCCTTGCGATGCCGCTATCGAGGGATTTGAGGAGGTCAAACCGATGGTTTTTGCGGGTGTTTATCCCATAGATGCTGAAGATTTTGAAGATTTGCGAACATCCTTAGAAAAACTACAACTCAATGATGCTTCATTGACTTTTGAGCCTGAGTCGTCTGTTGCTCTCGGTTTTGGTTTCCGCTGTGGTTTTTTAGGTATGCTGCATATGGAGATTATACAGGAGCGCCTTGATCGTGAGTTTGATATGAATGTGATTACCACGGTACCCAACGTATCGTATATTGTACATACCAAAAAAGATGAAACTTTTGAGGTACATAATCCATCAGGCTTGCCAGATATGATGACGATTGAAACCATAGAAGAGCCCTATATTCGGGCTTCTATCATCACGCAGACAGATTATATAGGTCAAATAATGACATTATGTTTGGGTAAACGTGGTGAGTTGATTAGGCAGGAATATGTGTCTGGAAATCGCATTGAGTTGATTTACGACATGCCTTTGGGTGAAATTGTGTTTGATTTCTACGATAGGTTAAAAAGTATATCTAAGGGTTACGCATCTTTTGATTATCATATGAATGGATATCGCCCCTCTAAGTTGATTAAGTTAGATATTTTACTCAATGGAGAGTCGGTTGATGCTCTCTCTTCTTTGATTCACTTTGACAATGCAGTTCCCCTTGGGCGTAGGATGTGTGAGAAATTGAAAGAGTTAATTCCACGCCAGCAGTTTGAAATTGCTATTCAAGCAGCCATTGGTGCTAAAATTATAGCTCGCGAAACCATTAAGCCTGTTCGTAAAGACGTTACAGCAAAATGTTATGGCGGTGATGTGAGTAGGAAGAGGAAACTTTTGGAAAAACAGAAAAAAGGTAAAAAGCGTATGAAGCAGATTGGATCTGTAGAGGTGCCTCAAAATGCTTTTTTAGCTGTGTTGAAGTTGGACTAAAACAGAGTTTTTTTAATAATAATAAATTAATAATCAATAAAAAAAGAAGAGCGTTTTGTTGTATATTATGTAATAAAACAATCTCAAATCACATTGTATGGAAACCACGCTAATTTTAATTTTTGTAATTGGTTATGCAGCTATAGCTTTTGAGCATAATCTGAAAATTAATAAAACAGCCCCTGCACTCTTAGTTGGAGTAGCATTGTGGGCTGTTTTTATTTTATCAAATGGTGACGTTGAGTTTGTGGAAGGAGAATTGCTTAAGCATTTAGGCGAAATATCCAGTATTTTATTCTTTTTGATGGGAGCAATGACCATTGTTGAATTGATAGATTCCTACAACGGTTTTGAAGTAATTACAGAAAGAATCAATAGCACAAGCAAGCGTTCTTTACTATGGATTATAGGTTTTCTTACTTTTTTCCTATCGGCTATTCTGGATAACCTGACATCTACCATTGTGATGATTGCTTTGTTGAGAAAGCTGATTAAAGATCACGACACTCGCCTATTTTATGTAGGTATTGTGGTTGTTGCAGCCAATGCGGGTGGAGCTTGGAGTCCTATCGGCGATGTTACGACTACAATGTTGTGGGTTGGTAAACAAATTTCGGCAGCCAATATTATTAAAAGAATTTTCTTACCAAGCGTAATCAGTTTAGTGGTGCCGTTAATTATTCTAACATTCACAATGAAAGGACACGTAGAGCGTCCAAAGGTTGAACAAACTCGTTTTCAGAAACTATCTAAAAGACAGCAAGGTTTTATTTTAATATTGGGTGTCTTAATGCTTATCAATGTGCCTATTTTCAAAACTATCACAGGTTTGCCTCCGTTTATGGGTATGATGTTGGGATTGGGTGTAATGTGGACAACTATCGAATTGATGCACCAGCACCATAAGCGTCGCACCAAAGAGACGGAACCTCTTGGTAGAAGTATGGTAGAAGTCCTTAGTCGTATAGATCTGGGTAGTATTCTCTTCTTCTTAGGTATCTTACTTGCTGTTTCGGCATTGCAATCAGCTGACATCTTAGCTAAATTGGCTGGTTTCTTGGATGATAAAATTGGAAATACGAGTGCTATTGTAATGTCAATTGGTGCACTCTCTGCTATAGTCGATAATGTGCCATTGGTAGCCGCCTCACAGGGGATGTATGATTTAGCTACTTACCCTATGGATCACTACTTGTGGGAGTTTTTGGCTTACTGTGCTGGAACTGGCGGCAGTATGCTGATTATTGGTTCTGCTGCTGGAGTTGCGGCTATGGGTATGGAAAAAATCAATTTCTTCTGGTATGTAAAGAATATAAGTTGGTTGGCACTAATAGGCTATCTGGCAGGAGCTTTCTTCTATATTGCCGAGCATAGTTTATTTCACGCTTTTTAAGAAAGACTAAAATACAATAGAAAACTGCTCTGATTTGTTCAAAGCAGTTTTCTTTATAATTAACGCTTATAGTTAGCGTTTATCCAATAATATCATTTATCTATTTTATAGATATGTTGATTAGCTTTACCTTTACCTTTACACAAAATTTTGAATAATTAATTTTATTGCAGTAAAAATCAATAATTAATTAACTCATAATGGTGTTATAAGTAAATTCAATATAAAAATGAAAAAATTTCTCTTCATTCTAACTTTATTCGCATCAACAATATCGTTATTGTCTCAATCTCTAAATGAGGCATTGACAGTCAATACAAACTATACTGCAGACAACTTAGCTGTTGTGAATGGCGGTTTGAAACAAGGATATAGTTATTTGGGATTAGCACAAATTCATCTCACTTTAGATGTAGAAAAAGCAGGATGGTGGAGAGGTGGGGAGTTTTTTATGAATGCTGCCAACACACACGGAAATTCACCTTCGGAGACCTTGATAGGTGATTTGCAGACTGTATCTAACATCGAAGCGGGCGAACACACCTATATTCAAGAGTTGTGGTTTAAGCAACGATTCAAACGCTTTGAAATAACTATTGGTTTGCAGGATTTGAACGAAGAGTTGGCAAATTTCGAATCAGGTGGTTTATTTGTTCATAGCTCATTCGGTATTCTACCCATTATCGCAATGAATGTTGAGGCTCCAATTTTTCCACTTACATCACCCGGTATTACCACAAAATGGCTCATCAACGACCGTACAACTTGGTTGAATGCACTTTATAAGGGAACTCCAAATGATTTTGACGTTAATCCTTATAATCTCAAATGGGCTTATAATAAAGGTGATGGTGCTCTGTTTGTATCAGAATTGCAACGAGAAATTAACCTGAAAGATAAAGAAGGAGTGTTTAAGTTTGGATTCTTCTCACATAGCCATCTGTATGATAAAAAAGTGTTGAATGTTCCAGCTGATTCTGCGGGTCATTACACGGCTGGTCTGTTTGCAAGCTACGATCAAATCGTATATAAAGAGGGTGATAAAACAGTTGGTGCTTTCCTACAAACAGGTTATAGTCCTACAGATGAGAGTTTGAATGATTTTTATTTGGGTTTTGGTGCTAATCTAAATGGCTTTTTAAGTAAAAATCAAGATGATCAATTAGGAGTAGCAATGGCTTATGATCAATTAAATGGTTTTGGTCACGAATCTTTCATTGAACTAACTTGGAAGAAACCAATAACTGAAAATTTTTATGTTCAACCAGACATCCAATATATCATCAATCCTGGAGGGAGCAACAGTAGTATAAAAAATGCTTTAGTGGGAATTATTCGATTTGGATTTGAAATTTAATTACACACTACTTTGTTTGTAGCTAATGGTACAGATTTTGATAGAATTATTTACAATTAACTAATAAAACAAACTCGTATGAAAAATAAGAATTTATTTAAGTTTACACTTGCTTTTTCTTTCATGTTATTCATGTTTGTAGGTATAGCAAGTGCTGCTAATCCTGCTTGGTCAAACAACGCCAATTTGGATAAAAAAACTACACACATTTTCCTACCAAAGCAAAATGTTTATTTTGCACTATCGACAAATGAATTTATATTTGAAGAGGGCGGTGTATGGAAAACAGCAGTTCAACTACCCGTAGCTTTGCAAGGATTGAATCTGTATGCAGAACCACAAATGGAGATTCAGACTAAAAAAGGGACTACTCCCTATCAAGATAATGTTTCGCATCGTCAAACATACATTAAAGAGACCAAATCAGAATACAACGCTTTGCTTAAAGAGCAAAAAGAAGATTTGAAAGAGGTTCAAAAATCGGTTAAGGAATTGAAGAAAGAGGAGAAAGCAAGAAAAAAAGAGATGTTAGCCGAAAAGAAAAGACTAAAAGCTGAACAAAAGGTTTTGAAACAACAGGAGAAAGCCCAAAAGGCTATTGAAAAAGCCGAAAAGAGAGAAGCCAAACTTCAAAAGAAACTTATAAAAGCAGAAAAGCAAAGAGCTAAAGCTGAAAAGAAAGTGAACAAGCTAACAAAATAAAAGATTATAACCCTTAAATATCTACAAAGGATAATTGCACTATGTGTGGTTGTCCTTTTTGTTTTTATTGATTATTGGTACTATTTT
>CAYFRA010000029.1:0-21199 GCA_964345395.1 uncultured Paludibacter sp.
GGTGCCCTTATCGATGGTCATAATATTGTGAATGTAAATATAACAAGTCCATTATATGGTATGTGGAATTTTTCTGCCGAAAGAATTTTGACAAAAAACCTTAGCATCAAAGTGGGATACACCACGTCTCCAACCAATACCATCCCTCAATTTGATCTTGTGTCTGAAATCATTTCAGAACAGGCAGAAATAGACAAAGATGATATTGCTTTTATGAAAGATATCACTTACAATAGTATTAACTTTACTCCTGAATTGAGATTATACTTGGGCAAAGGATATGGTAAAGGTTTTTACTTTTCACCCTATTACAGATATTCGATCTTAAATATAGATAATTTTATCTACGAAGACGAAGTGGCGGGAAAAATCGAGAATGTAAATTTGGCTGGTAAGTTCAACACACATAGTATTGGGTTGATGATGGGTAACCAGTGGTTGTTAGGAAAGAAAAAGAATTTTGTGATTGACTGGAATATTATTGGGCTACAGTTTGGAATGTCTAATGGAGCATTAAATGGGAAATATAGTGGTGAACTAAATAATACAATCCGTCAAGATATTCAAGACTCTTTTGATGAATTTTTTGAAGATTTACACAATGATGTTCCACTTATAAATGGAAGTGCAAAGATTTATGATGATAACAGTTTAGAAATCAACGCAAAATTCCCTTGGCCATTTTTGCGTAGCTCAATCTCCTTAGGATTTAGATTTTAATCTCATATTTGAAACAAAAAAAACCAACAAAATTTGTTGGTTTTTTTGTCTATTAATCTTCTCTGTTCTTATCAGACCAATACTTAGCCAATCCTCCTTCGGATGTTTCTCTATAAAGCGAAGGTAAATCCTGTCCGGTGGTTTTCATTACTTTTACTACTTTATCGAAGCTAACCATATGAGTACCATCCGATAGCATTGCTTTCAAATTAGCATCTAAAGCACGTAGCGCACCAAATGCATTTCGCTCAATACAAGGAACTTGTACCAATCCACAAATAGGGTCGCACGTCATTCCAAGGTGATGTTCTAAACCCATTTCGGCAGCATATTCAATCTGACGTATTGTTCCACCATAAAGTTGATTTGCGGCAGCAGCAGCCATAGCACTCGCCGAGCCTACTTCACCCTGGCAACCTACCTCTGCACCCGAAATAGAAGCATTCTTTTTGATAGAGTTTCCAAAAAGACCTGCTGTTGCTAAAGCCCTTAAAATAGTCTTATCAGACATTTCGTGCTGTTTATAAGAGTGATACAACACCGCGGGCAAAACACCTGATGAACCACAAGTTGGAGCTGTAACCACTACACTACCAGCAGCATTTTGTTCAGACACGGCCATTGCAAATGCCATTACCAAGCTTCTGCTTTGCAAACTTGGCCGATAAGCTTTAGCTTTTACAAAATAATCAGCAGCCTTTCTTCTCAAATGGAGCTCTCCTGGCAAAACACCCTCCGTTTCTATTCCCTCTACGATAGCAGCTTGCATCGCTTTCCAAACCTCATTTAGATAGTCCCAAAAATCACTATCTTCACGCTCTTTCACATACTCCCAATAATCAATCCCACGCTCGTCGATATATTTTATTATTTCAGAAATTGAAGAGTGTTCATAAATCTGAATTTCTTCACTCTTTGAATCTTCATTTGCAATTTTTCCACCACCAACACTATAAGTTACCCATTCATCCATTTTACTACCATCAGTCGAAAACGATTCAAATTTCATCCCATTGGTGTGATATGGTAAAACAATTTCAGGTTGCCAAATAAACTCAGTTTGATCTTTACCCAAAACTTGAGCAATGGCATAATCCGTTAAGTGTCCTTTACCAGTGGCTGCTAAACTACCATATAAAGTAACGTTAAACTTTGCAGCATCTTGATTTTTGCTTAAAAATCGTTCTGCAGCAAAACGTGGACCCATGGTGTGACTACTTGACGGCCCGTGCCCTATCCTAAAGAGCTCTCTGATACTTTCCATAAATATAAATAATAATGAAATAACTTTTACGAAAATATATTACAACTTACTAAATGAAATATTTAAATTAGCTACAAAGATACACAGTAAATTGCTATATTTCAGCTAATTTTATAGTATTAACTAAAAATGTATAATCATAAGAAGAAAATTATGGAATTATTAGAAAGCTGAAAATTAATTAGCTATTTTTGTAGCGAATTTTAATATCTAACTTATTTAATACTTTTTAAAACATGGCAATTATTAAACCATTCAAAGGCATTAGGCCACCACAAAATTTAGTTGAGCAAGTTGCTTCTCGTCCTTATGATGTTCTTAATTCAGAAGAGGCTCGTGCTGAAGCTGCAGGCAATGAAAAATCTTTGTATCGAATTATAAAACCTGAAATTGATTTTCCTGAAGGAACAGACGAACATGATGAGAAGGTTTATGTAAAAGCAGCTGAAAACTTCAAGTTATTCAAAGACAAGGGGTGGTTGGTGCAAGACAATAAAGAAAATTATTATGTTTATGCACAAACGATGGATGGTCGCACTCAATATGGATTGGTGGTGTGTGCTCACGTAGATGATTATATGAATGAGAGAATCAAGAAGCACGAGCTCACCCGTCGTGATAAAGAGGAAGATCGAATGAAACACGTGAGAATAAATAATGCTAATATTGAACCTGTATTCTTTGCATATCCACATCGTGATGACATAGACAACATTGTTTCGGAGGTTGTGAAAAATGAACCTGTTTATGATTTTGTTGCCGAGTTAGACGGATTTGGACATCACTTTTGGCTAATTGAAGATGAAGATAAAATCAATCGTATTACTGAAATATTTGCAGAAATTCCCTATTTATATATAGCTGATGGTCATCATCGTAGTGCGGCAGCGGCTTTAGTAGGACGTGAAAAACAACTTCAAAACCCCAACCATACGGGCGACGAAGAGTATAACTATTTTATGGCTGTTTGCTTCCCCGATAATCAATTGAGTATTATCGACTACAACCGTGTTGTTACTGACCTCAATGGTTTGAATGACGCTGAGTTTCTTGCAAAGCTCGAAAAGAACTTCATAATTGAGAAAAAAGGTGCGGATATTTACAAACCAAATCAACTACACAACTTCTCTCTCTACCTATCGGGCGAGTGGTACTCTTTGACAGCCAAAGAGGGTACTTATGACGACAACGACCCAATTGGAGTATTGGATGTTACCATTTCTTCAAATCTAATTTTAGATGAGATATTGGGAATAAAAGATTTACGCAGCGACACTCGTGTTGATTTTGTTGGTGGCATACGTGGTTTGGGTGAGTTGAAAGAGCGTGTGGATAGTGGTGAAATGCGTGCAGCATTGGCTCTTTATCCTGTAACAATGGAACAGCTTATCAACATAGCTGATACGGGCAACATTATGCCTCCTAAAACAACTTGGTTTGAGCCCAAACTTCGTTCAGGTTTGGTTATTCACGAATTGGAATAATTTGAAATTAAAAAGATAAAAAAATG
The DNA here is from genome assembly GCA_964345395.1 of uncultured Paludibacter sp. Taxonomy (GTDB): domain Bacteria; phylum Bacteroidota; class Bacteroidia; order Bacteroidales; family Paludibacteraceae; genus UPXZ01. The sequence goes on from CAYFRA010000029.1 coordinate 3,495, forward strand.
GGGTGCTTTTCAAAATTAGCACCCCATTTTTTTATTTTCTGAAATAGGCACTTTGCCCATCATACCATGACTTTATTGCTTTTTTTCGTAGAGTATCCATTATGGGTTCTGGCCGAAATGAAACAGCAACCTCTAATATCTCACCCACACTCAACTCATCTGCTTGGCGAATGATATCAGCCATTGGGCTACCTCCTGCCTCAATAATAGAGTTGGCATTGAATTTCATCTTTATTTTTGAAGCATCAAACCACTCAGGCATTTGATCAACACCATCCGTTTCTGAAAAATCCCCAACTGATGACACATCTAAACCAGCAGCTTTTCGTAGTGCTATCACCATTTCGGCAGAAGAAATGCCTGCAATTTTGGCAGCGTGCTGCACCGTAGTAACTTTAGCCACTGTTCGTCTGAGAATTGGGCTTTTCAGTTTGGCAAAAGCAGATGACAAACGAATCAACTCATCTTCTAAATGAGGATAAGTATCTAAAAGTTCACCAATTTTTGTTTGTAAATTAATGTCCATTTTCAGATCAATCTTTTGACGCATAAGATAGCAAACGCTGGCTACCCTGCAACGAACGAATTTCTGTTACATCTTGCGTATATTCAATGACACCTAAATATTCGCCATCTGGATTTCGAAGAGCAACATATTCGATATAGATAAATCTTCCTTGAAAATTATCCATCCAAAAAACTGCTTTGTTCTCTTTACCAGATTTGAAATCATTCAAAATTTGCTCTACAATATTGACACTATGAGGTGGATGACACATACGAACATCACGCCCTATAACAGAACGATTGCGTTGGAACACCACTTTTGGACTGTGTGAAAAGAATTTTACCTTATCATTCTTATCAACATAAGTAATCTCTATTGGTAATGTCGAAAACAATGCCTCAAATTCTTCGATATTGAAACTGCCTCCCGAAAGCGTTATGGCATTTCCAGCTACGTAAGTAGGTTCATCAACAGCTACAAAATCAGGTTTCCACTCCACTTGCGGATCATATAGACAGTAGCCATATATGTGGGTCTCTTTTTGCACATGATACCAATCTTCATCAATGAGCGTGTCCATCACCATCGGAAAAAGTATCTCCTCTTCCTTCATAATCATACCTTCGATAGCATCAATGGCGGGTTCTAGCACCAACTCAATAACACTTTCCAGCTCTTCTTTGCTAATTGCTTCTGAGCTTGATAAAGTTTCGTGTGCTGCTTTCATAAATTCACGAGTTTCATCGTGTTTGCCCCACATTACTGTTGGTGGCCCTGTAATTCCAGCTCTCTCCAAAAATGGAAAAATCAGATATTCTTTTTTCAAATAGTGTTTCTCTACATCAGAGAGATCATTGAATAAAGCTCTAATTTTCAACACATAGTCTCCAACTACCTCATCATCTATTTTTTCGATTTGATCAAAAAGATCAAATAATTTTGAGATTCTATCTTCTAAAGCTTTATTTTCTTGTTTCATCACATCTAAAGGATGCCCATCAGGTATCGATTTTGCACCAGAAGTATCAATACTTCCATCTAAAACTAAAGTGTGAATATCACAAAGACGCAAGACCTCTTCAACGGGTAAACCTTCAGCTATCAACTCCTGCTCTACCTCCACTACATCGTCATATGGCACTTTGCTCAAAACTGAAACCAAACGAGATTTTACTAATTCAGGATCTTCATTTTGGTGCAACTGCAAAATAAGGTGTTTTAGCAGTTCTTTTCTTTTGTGTAGTTCTCTATCAGCACTCATCTTATTTACCTTTAATCATTGTCAACAACATTTTGAAACGCTCATTTGCCTGCAAAGCGTGTGGGATATCGGCTGGCATAATAATAATTTCACCGGTTTTTACCGTATGAGCATTACCTCCGATAATCACTTCTGCCTCTCCATCCAAAACGTGTACCATAGCATCAAAGGGAGCTGAGTGTTCGCTTAAACCTTGCCCTTTGTCAAAGGAAAACAAAGTTACATTTCCTGCATTGTTTTTGCTAACTTGTTTGCTTACCACTCCACCATCTGCATAATCTATCTCTTGCTCAATGTTGAAAGCTTTTGCTGTTACAAAAGTTGAACCTATACTCATAATTATTTAAATTTTTTAGTTGATATATTTGTTTTAAAATTTGCAACAAAGATAATGAAATTTTCTATTTAAGACAAATTTGTCTTAATTCTTTAATTTGTAACAACTCAATGAATTACAACATCTGCAAACACTTATTGACAACTATCTTCATCTACTACTTTTGACTAAGATTAAAGCCACTCTGATATAAAAATTAGAGCGTGGTTTATAAATCTAATTTTTCAAAATATTGCAATAACACATCTTCTTTCGGAACAGGTGCGGTTATTTCAATTTTTTGATTAGAAACTGGGTGTATAAATGAGATGTATCGGGCGTGTAAACTAATGCCTTTATTTGGATTTGAACGTGGTGATCCATATTTCAAATCACCTTTGATGGGAGAACCAATGGTTGACAATTGAGTACGAATTTGATGGTGACGCCCAGTTTCTAAATCAATTTGTAAGAGAAAATATTTGTCTGACTGAGCCAATAATTTATAGTTGAGCCGCGCCAGTTTACTGTTTTTTGTTTCAGAACTATATGCGTAAGATTTATTTTGTTTTTCGTTTTTTTCCAAATGGTGTATCAAAGTGCCTTCGCTATCACTTGGTTTGTTGGCTACGACTGCCCAATAGTATTTTTCGACCTGCTGATTACGAAACATATCGTTGAGGCGTGAGAGGGCTTTGCTTGTTTTTGCAAACAACACTACCCCACTAACAGGTCTGTCCAATCGATGGGTAACACCTACAAAAACATTTCCTGGTTTGTTATACTTCTCTTTCAGATAAGCTTTTAATTTTTCAGAAAGAGGTTGATCGCCAGTTTTATCACCTTGCACAATTTCAGAAACGCGCTTGTTGACAGCTACAATGTGATTATCTTCATATAAAATATCCACCATACTATATCGAGGTTCTTTGTCTAATCACTTCATAAATCAAAACACCAGCTGCTACTGAAACATTTAGAGATTGTATTTTTCCAAAAAATGGAATCTTACTCTGCTCATTACAAAGTTTTAGATGCTCGGGTGCAATACCTTTTTCTTCAGATCCTAATATGATAGCTAAAGGATCGGTATAATTTATTTCTGTATAATTTTTTTTAGCTTTTTCAGTTGCGGCAACCAATTTCAAACCAGAATTGGCTAAAAACATCAAAGAGTTTTGCATATCATCAGTACGACAAATGGGTATATTTAGCAAAGCTCCAGCAGAAGTTTTTATAGCATCGGCATTGATAGCTGCTCCACCTTTATTCGGAATCAAAATAGCATCCACACCGGCACATTCGGCGGTACGTGCAATCGCCCCAAAGTTACGCACATCAGTAATACCATCTAAAGCTAAAATAAGAGGAGTTTTTCCATTTTCATATAGAAATGGGATTATATCTTCTAAATCTTGAAACTTCACTGGCGAAATAAACGCAATAACCCCTTGGTGATTTTTGGAAGTGAGCAAGTTTAACTTTTCTTGTGGTACACGCTGCACATGGATGGTAGTTTGCTTCAACTCTGAATAGAGTAATTTTGCTAACTCATTATTTAATTCTCTTCGAATCAGAATTTTTTCAATCTCCTTGCCCGCTTGCACTGCCTCTATCACGGCTCTAATACCAAATATCATCTCCTTTTCAGGGCGACGCTTTTCTTTAAATTTCCTATTCTCCATATTATCTTTTAATCATTAATTATATCAATCTTCCCAATCCAAAATTCTACGATTTCCTTCCAATTTTTGAATTTCGCTTATCTCTTGCGACACTTCAATCACACCTTTATATTCATTTTTATCGTTACGAACTGCAAAATACTGTATTAAAACCCGTTGTCCGTTTCGCATCGTAATCCAAAAACTGGCTGAATCTTTTTTGCCGCTTCTAAACGCTTCTACAATCTTTTCAACTACGTGAACACTCTCTTTGGGATGACAATTGTGCACATCACGACCTATCACTGCATTGGTGCGATGAAAAATTCGATGTTTCGGAGTTGAAAAAAAGAGCACTTTATCATTTTCATCTACATAGGTGATGTCAACAGGTAGATGATTGAAAACCAACACAATCTGCTCGGCAGTCATATTGCCACTTTTCAAATTAATCAGACCACTTGGTACCACTGTATCAATACCTTTATACTTCTCCTTAATTGCGGGATTTACAAACGGAAAACCTGACTCAACACTCTCATTCCAAAGCATTTCAATTTCATTCATCGGAACAAACTTTTCGATAAATGGAAAAAGTAATTTCTCTTCGCGAAAAGCAATAGCATAAATATTAAAAAAGAGATCGCCAATCAATTTGTTCAGCTCATTGATTTGAGTCGAGTCATTATCGAACAATTGAATCAAAGATTTCATATCTCTACGTATATCATCGTGGATTGACCACATCACCGAAATACAGCTATGTTTAGGCATTCTTTCTTCCAACAAAGGAAATAAAATATTCTCTTTGATTAGGTAGTAGTTGGTAAATTGATACAACTCTTCCCACAGCTCCTTCATCTGCATTCTGTTCTGCACTGTCAAGCCCTCATCATTCATCGCTTTCATATGAGGCCTGATTTCATCCAAACGTTTGATGGCTTCATTGTTATTTTGGATACAAACATCAAAATAACTATCAGCTTTTGGTTTGTTGTAAGGAAAGTTATCGATTGATTTTCTCAACACATTGAGAAGTCTGCTTATTCCTATTTTGATATCATCCATCGGATAATTGGTTTCTACCAAACGATGAACAAAAATCACCACATCATCTGGCTCTACCTTAGGAATAATTGTATCTAAATACTTCTCAACTACTATTTTAGCATCTTTCTTATAAGTAATTGCGTCGAAGATCTCTTTGATGATTTGCAATCTTGCTTCTTGTGGCTTTGTTACTTCAAACATATTGATTTGTTAATTAATAGTGAATGAGCAAAAATAGTTATTTTATTTGTCATTTTTCAATTCTGCTCTGATTAAATTTTAAACTTCAATCAAAAGAGCAAAATTAAGAAAGAGGATTTTCTAAATTGAAAACCCTCTTTTCTATTTTAATATTATATCTATCTGTAGATAAAATCTATTTTGTTTTATTCATTACAGCGATAAGATCAAGAACTTTGTTTGAATAACCCCACTCGTTGTCATACCAGCTAACAATTTTCACAAAATTGTCAGTCAATGCGATACCAGCTTTAGCATCAAAGATTGAAGTGCGAGAATCACCAATAAAATCAGTAGAAACTACATCTTCGTCAGTGTAACCAAGGATACCTTTCAATTCACCTTCAGAAGCTTCTTTCATTACGGCACAAATTTGTTCGTAAGTAGCTGGAGTTTTCAATGAACAAGTCAAATCAACAACAGAAACGTCCAAAGTAGGAACACGGAATGACATACCTGTCAGTTTTTTGTTCAATTCGGGGATTACAACGCCTACCGCTTTGGCAGCACCTGTAGATGATGGAATGATGTTGCCAATAGCAGCACGACCACCTCTCCAATCTTTAACAGATGGACCATCAACAGTTTTTTGTGTAGCTGTAACAGCGTGAACGGTTGTCATCAAACCACCTTCCATACCGAAATTATCATTCAATACTTTAGCAATTGGTGCTAAACAGTTGGTTGTACAAGATGCATTAGAAACAATTGCTTCACCATTATATTTATCACTATTTACACCAACAACAAACATTGGCGTATCATCTTTTGAAGGAGCTGACATCACAACACGCTTTGCACCAGCGTCAATATGTTTTTGAGCTGTCTCTTTAGTTAAAAACAAACCAGTTGATTCAACTACATATTCAGCTTCTACTTCATTCCATTTCAAGTTTGCAGGATCTTTTTCAGCTGTAACACGAATGCTATTACCGTTTACAACCAAATTTCCATCTTTAATTTCTACTGTACCGTCAAATTTACCATGCACTGAGTCATAACGCAACATATAAGACATATAATCTACATCAATCAAGTCGTTAATACCTACAATTTGAATGTCATCTCTGCCTTGAGCTGCACGGAAAACCAAACGTCCGATGCGTCCGAAACCATTAATACCTACTTTAATCATAATTATATTTATATTTAAAAATTAAGTTTTCTAAAATCGACTGCAAAAGTACAAAAAAATACTCTACTATCAAAGTTATATTCAAATTATTAGCTAAGATTTAATCGATTTTTTCTTATTGAATACTGTGCTTAAATTAAACAGCTTATAGAGGGGGCAAAAACCGATGAGTGTAGTAACTGTCAACAGCAAAGCTGAAATAAGGGCTACAATTCCCAAAGTACCAGAAACAACATCGGTATAAAACAATACTATTAGCAACAGTGCTAACAATAATCTTGTAACTTTATCAATACTTCCTAAGTTTGGATTTAATTTCATAATTATATATTCATTTATATTATTTGTTTTTTCTATATAACAAATTTCAGAATGGCATTGTTCAAAATAAGAGCTAATTTTTAGTTGCAATAAATTTCAACCCAAAAAATGACTTTTTGCTACAAATTTCAATATAATTAACTATTTATACAGAAAAAATTCATTTTTGAGTGTAGAAAGAGAATAAATAAGTGTAATTTTGCAATGAAAATTTCTTAATTTATTAAACCATGAATATTGAATTATTTCCAGCAGAACCTTACCGTATCAAATCAGTAGAAACGGTAAAGATGAACACTAAAGCAGAACGCGAAGAGCTTCTTAAAGAGGCAGGTTACAACACTTTTTTATTAAACTCGGAGGATGTCTATATTGACTTATTGACCGATAGCGGCACCAACGCAATGAGTGATAAGCAATGGGCAGGTATGATGATGGGTGATGAAGCGTATGCGGGTAGCAAAAACTTTTATCATTTGAAAGAAACCGTTGAAGATATCTTTGGTTTTAAATATTTAGTACCAACCCACCAAGGACGTGGTGCAGAGAACCTATTGTCGCAAATTGCTATTAAACCTGGTCAATATGTACCCGGTAATATGTATTTCACTACTACACGTTATCACCAAGAACGCAACGGTGGTAATTTCGTAGATATCATTTGTGATGAAGCACACGATGCTACTCTCGAAGTGCCTTTCAAGGGTAATATCGACATCAATAAGCTACAAAAGTTGATTGATGAGCAAGGAGCTGAAAACATCGCTTATGTATGTTTGGCTGTTACGGTAAACTTAGCAGGTGGACAACCAGTATCGATGCAAAATATGCGTGAAGTGCGTGAATTGACTAAAAAATATGGTATTAAAGTATTTTATGACGCAACACGCTGTGTTGAGAATGCTTATTTTATCAAAGAACAAGAGTCGGGGTTTGAAAACACAAGCATCAAAGACATTGTACGTGAAATGTTTAGCTATTCTGATGGTTGCACTATGAGCGGTAAAAAAGACTGCTTGGTTAATATCGGTGGATTTTTATGTATGAACGATGAAGAACTTTTCAATGAGGCAAAAGAGTTGGTCGTAGTATATGAAGGAATGCCCTCTTATGGCGGAATGACAGGACGTGATATGGAAGCGATGGCTATCGGTCTGAAAGAAGCTGTACAGTTTGAATATATCGAACACCGTGTGAAGCAAGTACGTTATTTGGGTCAAAAACTTATGGAAGCTGGTATTCCTATCGTTGAGCCAACTGGCGGTCACGCTATCTTCTTAGATGCAAGAAGATTCTGTCCACATTTGACTCAAGAACAATTTCCGGCACAAAGCTTAGCAGCAAACCTATTCTTGATTTCAGGAGTAAGAAGTATGGAACGTGGTATAGTTTCGGCTGGACGCGATAAAAACACAGGTGAAAACCACAAACCAAAATTGGAAACTGTTAGATTAACTATTCCTCGTAGAGTTTATACCTATAGCCACATGGATTATGTAGCAAAAGCTGTTATTGAACTTTACAAAAACAGAGAGCAAATCAAAGGTTTGAAATTTGTGTATGAACCAAAACAATTGAGATTCTTTACTGCAAGATTTGAAGAGATTTAATATCCTCATAAAGAACTATATAGCGTATATACATTGCGATAATTAAATAGCAATACTAATATCGATGTAACTATCGCCTACGCTAATGATTATTACAAAAAAATCCCTTTCGTTTTATTATTACGAAAGGGATTTTTTAATATATATGTCGGTATTATTCCCAGCTTAAAATCACTTTACCACACTGACCACTTTCCATTACATCGAAACCTTTTTGGAAATCATCAATACCAAAACGGTGGGTAATAACGGGTGACAAATCAAAACCGCTGATCAACATTTGTTGCATTTGATACCAAGTCTCCCACATTTCACGTCCATAAATTCCTTTGAGCGTTAGAGCTTTGAATATCACGGTTTCCCAATCAATAGCAGTGCCATTGGGCAAAATACCAAGCATTGATATTTTAGATCCATTGTACATATTTTTGAGCATATCGCTGAAAGCGGCTGGAGCTCCTGACATTTCTAAACCAACATCAAAGCCAACCATTCCTAATTGCTCGATTGCTCCTTCGATGGTTTCACCTTTTGATGGGTTAACGGTAATGGTAGCTCCCATTTTTTTGGCGATATCAAGGCGATAATCACTAAAATCAGTAACTACAATATGTCTTGCACCAGCAAAACGAGCAATACCTGTAGCCATCGAACCTATCAGACCAGCACCTGTAATCAACACATCTTCACCAATCAGAGGAAAAGAGAGTGCTGTGTGTGTAGCATTACCAAATGGGTCCATAATTGAAGCTACATCGTCAGAGATGCGGTCATCCAAAAGTATGACATTTTCGGCGGGTAGTGCCATATATTCTGCAAAAGCACCATCCATATTTACTCCAATACCAACCGTATTTTCACAAACGTGCAGTTTTCCGCGACGGCAATTTCGGCAATGACCACAAGCCAAATGCCCCTCACCCGTAACACGATCGCCAACTTTCACATTCTTCACTCCCGAACCTACTTCTACTACTACACCTGCATATTCATGACCGACAATCATCGGTGTTTTGATGGTGCGTTGTGCCCAAGCATCCCATTTGTAAATATGTAAATCAGTACCACAAATTGATGTTTTTTTCATTTTTATCAAAACATCATTGATGCCCACTTGTGGCATAGGCATATCTTCCATCCAAATTCCTTTTTCAGGATGTAATTTGACTAAGGCTTTCATTTATTTATCAGATTAAACTTTAACAATTAACAAATTAATTATATCACATTCAAGGTTTTACCTACTTTTACAAAAGCAGCAATACACTTATCTAAATGCTCTTTTTCGTGTGCAGCCGAAATCTGTACTCGAATACGAGCCTCATTTTTCGGAACAACGGGAAAATAAAAACCAATCACATAGATACCTTCATCAAGTAGCATATTTGCCATTTCTTGTGAAAGCTTGGCATCATACAACATAACAGCACAAATAGCAGATTCGGTAGGTTTGATATCAAAACCAGCCTCTTTCATTTGACTAACAAAGTAGCTTGTATTGTGGTGCAACTTATCTTGCAATTCATTGGTTGCATCCATCATTTCAAACATTTTTACACCAGCCGCCGCCACCATAGGAGGTATAGAATTAGAGAAAAGATAAGGACGTGAACGCTGACGAAGCATATCGATTATCTCTTTTTTGCCTGTAGTGAATCCACCAATAGCACCACCAAAAGCTTTGCCAAGTGTGCCTGTAATCACCTCCATCTTGCCACGAAGATTGTATAACTCGGTAACACCTCTACCAGTTTCGCCAACAACACCAGCCGAATGACTCTCATCGACCATTATAATAGCATTGTATTTATTAGCTAATTCATAGATTTTATCTAAAGGAGCCACATTGCCATCCATAGAGAAAACCCCATCGGTAACAATAACACGGTGGCGTTGGGCTTGTGCTTTTTTAAGTTGCTCCTCCAAATCGGCCATATCGGCATTGGCATAACGATAACGCTGTGCTTTGCTCAATCGCACTCCATCAATGATAGATGCATGGTTGAGTGAATCAGAAATAATGGCGTCTTCGGCAGTAAAAATAGTTTCAAAAAAACCTGTATTGGCATCAAAACAAGATGCATATAATATGGAATCCTCTGTTCCAAAAAATTTAGAAATCGATGCTTCTAAATCTTTATGCAAATCGCCAGTGCCGCAAATAAAACGTACCGATGACATACCATAGCCGTGTGAGTCAATAGCATCTTTAGCAGCCTCTCTCAATTTTGGACTATTGGATAAGCCTAAATAGTTGTTGGCACAAAAATTCAAAACTTCAGCCCCGTCTGCAACTCGAATGGCAGCTCCTTGAGGTGAAACAATGACACGCTCGTTTTTATACAAACCAGCTGCTTCAATTTCTTGTAATTCTTCCTTTAAAAATTTTTGTAGGTCAGTGAACATATGTTTTTATGGTTTATCTCTAATTGTTTACTTATTAGAGGTTTATAATAATTTTTGAATAAAATTCTTATTTTGTAAATTTTGAACAAAGATAGTTGTTTTTTCTGCTAGTAGATAATAAAAACTAAAGAATTTATACTAAAAATTCTTATTTATCTACCTACAAAATAATATAGTAAGCCTAATAAAAAGATTACTGTGGCAACTACCAGAAAAAATATAGTTGCTAATAGTTTGATAAATTTCTTGTTTTCCATACAAATTTCCAATTGTTTCTACAAAGATATAATTTTTTATCGATGAAAACGATGATGATTCATTTCAAAAATAATTCTAACTTTGTATTGTAACAAAAAAACAAATGATTATGCAACCACTTGCTGAGCGCGTACGCCCAAAAAATTTAGATGAATATGTAGGACAGAAACACCTTGTAGGTGATGGAGCTATTTTGCGTAGCATGATAGAAAGTGGAAATATTGCTTCGTTCATTCTTTGGGGACCTCCTGGAGTAGGTAAAACAACTTTAGCTCAAATTATAGCTAAGGAGTTGAAAATCCCATTTTACACTTTGAGTGCTGTAACTTCGGGAGTGAAGGAAGTGCGCGAAGTGATTGAAAAAGCTAAAAACAATCGACTGTTTTCACAGGGCACACCCATTCTGTTTATTGACGAGATACATCGTTTTAGCAAGTCACAACAAGACTCACTATTGGGTGCAGTGGAGAATGGAACCATCACCCTAATTGGTGCCACCACTGAAAATCCATCATTTGAGGTAATCACTCCCCTACTCTCTCGCTGTCAGGTTTATGTGTTAAAAGCTTTGGAAGAGGAAGATTTAATGACATTGGCTCATCAGGTGATTGAGAAAGATAGTGTATTAAAAAAGAGAAATATCAAAATCAAAGAGAAAGAGGCATTGCTTCGATTTGCTGGTGGAGATGCACGCAAACTACTCAACATCATAGAATTGATTACAAGTACCCACAATGAAGAATCCATTGAAATAAGCAATGAGATGGTAACAGAACGACTGCAACAAAATCCGATTGCTTACGATAAAGATGGGGAGATACATTATGATATTATTTCAGCTTTTATCAAATCAATACGAGGCAGCGACCCCGATGCTGCTATCTACTGGTTGGCCAGGATGATAGCGGGTGGTGAAGATCCAAAATTTATTGCAAGGCGATTGATTATTTCTGCAGCAGAAGATATAGGATTGGCCAATCCGAATGCTTTGTTGTTGGCAAATGCCTGTTTTGAAAGTTTGCACAAAATTGGTTGGCCTGAGGGGAGAATCATTTTAGCTGAAACAACTATTTATTTAGCTACATCGCCTAAAAGCAACTCTGCCTATCTCGCTATTGATGAGGCTTTGGCATTGGTGAAGGAGAGCGGAAACTTGCCTATACCGCTACATTTGCGCAACGCCCCTACCCGATTGATGAAAGATCTCAATTATGGGAAAGATTATAAATATGCACACAACTATGCAAATAACTTTGTGAAGCAGGAGTATCTTCCCAAAGAAATTATTGGTACAAAATTTTGGAAAAGTCAAAACAACAGTGCTGAAAACAAATTGAATGAGTGGATGAATTTTCTTTGGAAAAATAAAACAAAATAAGTGATGACAAACAAATTAATAAATAAATTTTTAAATAATAAAATGCGTCTTCTTTTTACAACATTCTTTACGATTATTCAGTTAAGCACCTTGCTGTTTTCTCAAAATAGTGAACAATTTGACTATATCTATCCTCAAAACGAGAATATAAAGCTGATGAGTTTTAATATTCGATATAGCCAAGCAAGAGATGGGGCTTATAAATGGAAAAATCGTAAGGCTGCTATTATTAATATGCTCAATGAGAAAGAAATAGATATTTTGGGTGTGCAAGAAGCTCAAAGCAATCAAGTTAATTTTTTCAATAAAAATTTGATATCCTTTGACTACGTGGGTGTAGGCAGAGCAAATGGTAAGAAGAGAGGTGAATTTACTGCTATATTTTATAATACCAACCGTTTTGAAGCGATAGATAAAGGAAATTTTTGGCTAAGCGAAACACCCGATAAAATAAGTAAAGGTTGGGATGCGAGTGTTGAAAGGATTGCGAGCTGGGTCATATTAAAAGATAAACTTAACAACGACACCCTATTTGTTATCAACACCCATTTTGACCATTTAGGAAAAGTAGCACGAAAAGAGAGTGCTAAACTAATCATTAAGTATATCAGTTCGTTGATTGGCACATCCTCGCCAATGGCCATAGTTTTGATGGGTGATTTGAATTGTGCACCCGACTCGGAGCCGATACTAACCATATTGAACAACGCAGAGAACAAACTTTTCGACTCGAAAGAGAGGGCTTACGTAAGTGAAGGAATAGAGGGTACATTCCACAATTATGGTAAAATAATGGCTGATGATCGAGTTAGAATCGACTATATTTTTGTAAACAACAAAGTGGAAGTTTTGAAATATGAAAATATTGGAACTGAAATGAAAGACGAAATGTGGTTATCTGACCATAGTGCAATTATGAGTACAATTAAAATTGTTGAATAATTTTTATTGCGAAATGAAAAAAATTAGCGTTATCCTTACCACCTATAATAGCGAAAAGGATATTGATAAAACAGTACAATCTATTCTCAATCAAGATGGTGTAAATGAAGAATTTAGCATCGAATTAATAGTGATTGACGATTGCTCAACTGATGAAACTTACTCTGTATTAGAAAGCTTAAATTGCATTTTGATGAAGAATGAAAAGAACTCTGGCGGTCCAAATAAAGGCCGAAATAAAGGTTTGGAAATTGCCACTGGTGACTTTATCTGCATTGCTGATCAAGATGATATTTGGAAAAGCGACAAAATAAAAAGCCTCTTAAAATACAGCGAAATGGCAGCTATCATTTCATCTGGCTATGAGCTAATTGACAAGAGAGCAAATCGAACTGTTCAAAGGGTTTGTGATTCGAAAGACGACTATATTTTCTATGATAAAAATGAAACTTTCATACAGAATTTAAAAAAATCAACTAAAAAACAAAATGCCTATTTAGGTTCGATTTTATATGACAGCAGTCTCAAAGATATTCGTTTTGAAGAGGAATATGGTGCAGTTGATTACGATTGGATACTTCGGCTATTTCATCAACAGACATCAATTGAGATATGCAAAATGCTCTATACCCGAATAGTAGATGGTAACAATCTGTCGCTCAATGAAGGGTATAGAATGAAGGACTACACCTACTCTTTGAAGTTTTTTGAAACATACAGGCAAGCATATCCGACCGAAGTAAAGTTAGGCATTGAAAGGCTGAATGGCAGTATAGCCCGATATTATTATTTGATGGGAAACATGAAACAGGCTCGACACTATTTCAAAAAGTCGAAATTGGAGATAAAAACTTTGCTTTACTATCTTACAAGTTATTGTGGAAGCGGTTTTGTAAAGAAGCACTTTCAAGTTTTTGGCTAAAAACAGCTTATCCTTACTCAAAGTTTTCTAACCAAATATTTTCTCCATCAAAGACGGCATAACTAAATATCCCTATAAAATCACCTAAGATGACAAGTTGGGTTTTATTGCTCAATTGTAAATTGAGCTCGATGTGTCGATGTCCGAAAACCATAAAATCAACTCGATTTTTCTCGGAGTATGCTTTGGCAAATCGAACCATAGCCTCATTCTCTTCTCCAAGAAAATGATTATCTAAGTCGATATATTTTTTTCTATTATTTTTTGACCAAGTATAACCAAAGTTTTGTCCGAGCAGCGGCGGAAACTGCCTAAACAACCATTGAGCTAATTTGCTGTGAAAAACAGAGCGTAGCAAGCTGAATTTCTTATCATTTTCTGCAATGAGATTATCCCCGTGTCCAAGAAAAAAACTTTTTGATTTCAACTCCATCACTTCATTATCGTGATGAACAATCAGACCTACTTCATCTTCTAAATAACCAAAAGTCCAGATATCGTGGTTGCCCGTAAAAAAGTGAACCTCAATTCCGGCATCAACCAATTCGGCCAATTTTCCGAGAAAACGAACATATCCTTTCGGTACAACAGTTCGGTATTCAAACCAGAAATCGAACATATCGCCCATTAAAAAGATAGCTTCAGCGTCAGCCTTTACTGAGTCCAACCACCTTACAATACGCATTTCGTGTTCGCGCGGATTCTCCACCAAACGACAACCTAAGTGTGCATCAGAAATGAAATAAATCATAGTTTATTTTTTCGCGTTTTTGAATATCTGTTTTATAAAAACCCTAACTCCAACTTTGCCTCCTCGCTCATCATATCCTGATCCCAGGGTGGATCAAAGACGATATTGACATTTACTTTTGTTACATCATCAATCCCTTCTACTTTCATTATCACATCTTCAACTATGAAATCGACTGCAGGGCAATTGGGGGCAGTAAGCGTCATATCAATATCTACAACACCACCATCAAGCACCTCAATGCGATAAATCAGCCCTAAATCATAGATGTTTACAGGAATTTCGGGGTCATAGACCATACGCAACATACGTACTACCTCTTCTTCTTTTTGCAAAAACTTGTTCATTATATTGTATTGTTTTTATTTTAATTTTTAAAAATTGTAATTAAGGCAATGCCTCTTCGTATTAAACAATTAAATCTTGATAATGTTGCATTTTTTCTGCATACTTATTTTATCAATTTATCAAACTGCTCAAACTCAGAAACCATCACACCATCCACAACAACTACCGTGGTAACTTTGGCTCTAACACACAATTTGTTATCACTTTTACGGTAAATAGATTGTCTGAAAATGTATTTTGGACCCTCTTTTTCTACTTTCAGTTTGCTGATGAAAACATCACCCGAACGCAACGAGTTTTTGTAGGCTATCTCTATCCGAGCTACCACGGCATCAATACCTTGTTCACTTAATTGAGCAAAGCTGATGTTGTTTGACAACAAAAACTCATGACGAGTGTGTTCTAAATAGTTTTGATAAACCGAGTTATTGACTATACCTTGTACATCCAACTCATAATCACGAACTTTCAACTCCAATTCAAATGTTTCCATACTGTTTTTATTTTAATAATCTCAAATTCATTATAATTTGCGTATCAATGTTAATCCATCTCTTAACGGCAAAATGATTTTCTCCACACGATTATCTTGAGCTACAAACTGATTGAAATGAAGAATTTCTAAAGTTTGCTCGTCTTTTTCATCATGAGTATCTTCAATCACTTTACCATTCCACAAAGTGTTGTCGGCTAAAATAAAACCTCCTGATTTCAGTAGCAAAAGCGACAACTCATAATATTCCGTATAATTTCTTTTATTGGCATCGATAAAAATCAAGTCATAAACTTCGTTGAGGGTAGGTAAAATCTGCAAAGCATTGCCAATGTACAATTGAATTTTGTCATTGAAAGGCGAATTGCTAAAATTCTCAAGAATAAACTCCTCCAACTCATCATCAATTTCAATGGTATCTAAACGTCCTTTTTCTGAAAGACCCTCAGCCAAACAAAGTGCAGAATAACCCGTAAAAGTACCTAATTCGAGTATTCTATCCGGCGATAGCATTTTGGAGATCATACTGAGCACACGTCCCTGAAGATGCCCAGACACCATGCGAGGGTTGGTTTGACGTAGCCAAGTTTTTCGGCTGAGTGAGCTCAGATATTCAGGCTCTTTATCCGAATGTGATAATATGTAAGATTCGATATCCATCATCAATAATACTTCAAACTAAAAAACTGCTCTTCGATAAATAGCTCCTGAGCCACATCTAAGAGTTGATTGCTGTTGATATTCATAATTCGTTGCTGCACCGACTCATCTGATTCATAGTGACCATATCGTAAAAATGATTTTGCCAAAGAAAGTGCAATATTCTCTTTATTTTCATTCGACAAAGCCATTTGCCCAATCAATTGCGTTTTATATCTCTCCAATTTTGCTTCTGTAATTTTTTTCTGTCGCAACTTATCTATCTCTTGTTTTACCAAACGGTTGCATTTTTTATAATTTTCTGGGTCAGTAGCATAATAAACACCCCACCAACCACTATCTGTGTAGTGCTGAACATTGGACTCAACATGATAAACCAATGCATTTCGCTCACGCAATGACAAATTAAGCAGACTGTTCATACCCGGTCCTCCTAAAATATTGTTGAGCAAATAAAGGCCCATTCGTTTTTCACTATATAAATTATAAGTTGGAGAACCTATAATATTGTGAATTTGAAAAGTATCTTTATTATCATCTTTGTTTATAGGCAAAAAACCATTTGGGACAATTCGATTGTTTGGTACATCAAAAGTATTGAACGAGTCAAAATATCGCTCAATCCAACGTAGCAATTTATCAAACTTGATATCACCGACATAAAAAAACACCATGTTTTGAGGTTGATAGTAGGCCGAATAAAACTGCTTTAACTTAGTCGAACTCAAACCATCCAAACTCTCACTTAGCCCCAGCACGCTATGTGACATTGAGTTACCATTATAAATCAACTCCTCAAAATCATCAAAAATCAACTCAGATGGTGTGTCCAAATAAGATTGTATCTCATCTTTAATGACTTCTATTTCTTTTTCAATCTCCGTATTGGGAAAATTGGAGTTCTGAACTATATCGGCCAAAAGCTCAATAACTCGTTTTGAATATTTGCTAAGAAAACTGGCAAAAATCAAAGTCTCCTCTTTGGATGTAAAAGCATTTAGCTCACCACCCACATCCTCCAAGCGATTGATAATTTGGGTAGAACGGCGTTTTTTCGTACCTTTAAAGAGCATATGCTCAATCAGATGCACCATT
The DNA here is from genome assembly GCA_964345395.1 of uncultured Paludibacter sp. Classification (GTDB taxonomy): domain Bacteria; phylum Bacteroidota; class Bacteroidia; order Bacteroidales; family Paludibacteraceae; genus UPXZ01. The sequence goes on from CAYFRA010000029.1 coordinate 20,853, forward strand.
CCTTGCTCTTCGTCGGTCTCATCGCGCGAGCCTACATCTACAATCAAACCACAGTGCGACACCTTAGAGTCATTATGCAGCGCCACTACGCGTAAACCATTCGATAGCGTATATGTATTTAAATCTTTCAATTGATTATCTTCGTTCGTTTTAAATAGACAAAGATAGTACAATTTAGAAACAATTTTACATTTAATCTTTTGATATTGACATTTGTATCTTCACTATTTCCTATTTGTTTTTTGTGAAAATGCGAATAATTAGTTACTTTTGCATACAATTTGAGATTTATAATATCAATATACTGGGGCTGTTTGGTTTTGACAGCGAGTAGAAAAGGTATGTAA
>CAYFRA010000030.1:0-20958 GCA_964345395.1 uncultured Paludibacter sp.
TTGAATTTTAGGCATAAGATTTGCTACTTTAGTTTCAGAAAAAAATATTTTGTTTATAATAATAAATATATCAACTATGAAACAAACAAAAAATTTAAAAACAATCTTATTTGTAGCACTATTGGTTATTGCAACAAGCACCGCAACAAGCTGGGTAAGTATTCATTATTTTACTAAAAACAAAAACGGAACATTTACTGAACAAACCTCATCAGATATGTCTGATATAAAAGCTCGCTTTGTCAACGCAGCTAAAACGTTTGATTCCGATTTTACACTTGCTGCTGAAATGACCGTAAACGCAGTTGTGCATATCAAAACTAAAGCTCCACGGCAACGTCAGCGACAAAACGATTTTTTTAACGACCCATTTTTTGATTTTTTCTTTGGCCCACAACAAAAAGAACAGAAAGGAAACACACCAAGTGAAGCAATGCCTTTGGGCTCGGGGTCGGGTGTTATTATAAGTGAAGATGGGTATATCGTTACCAACAACCACGTGATAGACGGAGCAACAGAAATAGAAGTTACTCTCAATGACAAGAGAACACTCAAAGCAAAATTGATCGGTACTGACCCTTCAACAGACATTGCACTACTTAAAGTTGATGAGAAAAAATTGGCATACATCACTTTTGGTGATTCAGATGCTATGAAAGTTGGGGAGTGGGTATTGGCTGTTGGCAACCCTTTCAACCTCACCTCAACAGTAACCGCTGGAATCGTAAGTGCAAAAGCCCGAAATATTGGTATCATAGGAACGGATAGATTTGGAAGACGTACAGAAAAACTATCTATCGAGTCGTTTATTCAAACAGACGCAGCAATTAATCCTGGAAATAGCGGTGGCGCTTTAGTCAACACAAACGGCGAACTGATAGGCATAAACACAGCAATCGCCTCGCAAACAGGATCTTATGCAGGCTATGGATTTGCAGTTCCATCAAGCATAGTAAAAAAGATTGTTACCGACCTACGCGAACATGGAGTTGTGCAACGTGCCTTGCTTGGAGTTAGCATCACAGACATCAACACAGAACTTGCAAATGAGAAAAAACTCAAAACACTAAAAGGAGCTTATGTGGCAGAAGCAGTAAAAGATGGTGCAGCCGCCAAAGCGGGTATAAAAGAGGGAGATGTTATCACAAGCATCAATAATGTAGATGTAAACTCTACTTCTGAACTGCAAGAACAGGTAAGCAGATATAGACCTGGCGACAAAATCAATGTAGGTGTGGTGAGAGATAATAAAAAAATGAGTTTTACTGCCAAATTAATTAATGCAGAAGGAACAACTGACTTAGTTAAAAATTCAGAGATCATCACTAATATTGGTGCAAAACTGAATCCCGTAAGCGACACCATCAAAGAGGCATTGGGCATCGACTCTGGCCTTGAAGTAACTTCTGTTGGGTCAGGAAAATTTAATGATGCGGGCATAACACAAGGTTATATTGTTTTGAAAATCAACAATAAAACTATGAGTAGCATTCAGGATTTTGAAAACATATATGAAACTACAGCGAAATCGAAAGGATCGCTAAATATAGCTGGGGTATATCCAACCACTGGAAAAATTGTTTACTATAAAATAGACTTAAAAGAAAGCAAATAATAATTTTGGATTATTCTACAATAAAATCAGTCTCCTTGTTGTTTAAAAATAGGGAGATTGATTTTTAAAAAATCAATCTGAAGGACTTATTTAGATTTTTAACAGCTTAAAAAGTATCAACCATGCTCCTAAATAAAAACATTAAAACTAAAAACCCCAACTCATTCTACCATTTACTCATTGGATTAATCTTTATAGGGATGGCTACTTGGGTTGCCGTAGTAGGTTACAAAAAACCATTAGGAATCGATCAGTTTGATTGGGTATATATTGGGCTCTTTGGGATAACGGGATTATGGTTTACCATAAAAGGACTTAAAGCCATTGTGAGCAAAGCATTTTTGAAAGTAAATGATTCTCAAATTGTTATCAAATCCGATGAGTTTAATAAAGCTACAAGCATATATTGGGATGACATTGAATACTTTGAAGCGAAACAAAATAAATTCATCGTAAAACTTAAAGATGGAACACAAAAAGAGATTATATTCTCATTTTACAACGATTTAACGGCATTGGAGTTACGCAAAAGCATTGAAGAGTATGCAAATAAAAAAGGCATAACAATAAGCAATGATGAAAAAGGTAAATACTTATCATAAGGTTTCTTAATACAATTTGATGTGTTGCTGAGAATTATTTTTATGAAGTAGATATTTGCTTAAACTCATCAATCAAATAATACAATATTTGTGATTTTTAGTATTTATTTTATCAACATAATAAACATTTTAAAAAACAAATATGTCTTATTTTTGTTATTTAATATATTAACTCTCAAATAGTACACTCAAAATAGGGTTTAATTTTATTAGTTAATTTTAATTAAATATATTTTTAACACATTTCTTTGTATTAACTTTGTAAGGTATGAGTAAAAAATCTATTTGGATATTAATTTCAGTGATGACAATCACCTTTACTGCACTGATATTATTGCAGTTAAGATTTATTAAAGCCACATCAGAAATGTCAGAAAAGCTTTTTGATGATGCGGTAAAGCACAGCCTAATCCAAACAGTAATCCTTATCGAAGATAATGAAGCCTTGCAATATTTAGGACAAACGCTCAACAACAACTCAAATAAACCCAAGGGTTTAACAAAACAGACAAATGATTTAACACTAAAAGATTCGATAAAGCTCAACTGGGATCAATCCAATAACAACACAAACATATCTATCTCTAAAAGACATGGAAAAGCAACAATCGAAGAGACTACAAGAAGATTGAGAGAGGAGTTTGAACAGAGTTTTTCAAGGTCAAAAACAGTATTGGATCAAGCTGTTTTCAATTGGTTAAAAGATAGAGAGCATCTCCCAATTAGCCAACGAATTAATTTTGAAGAATTGGATGAAATAATCGGTGGATTTTTGATCAAAAATGGAGTAGAGATTCCTTATCACTATTCAATTGTGAATAAGAAGGGAAATATCATATATCAATGTCATAAAGAGTTTGATAAATCAGATTTTAATACTGAAGACATTTATAGGCAAAGGCTATTTCCAAGAGATATAGTAGGTAAAGAATATTACATAGAGCTCATATTTCCATTAAAGAAAGATTATCTTTCGAGATCAATTGATTTAATTTTACCTACTATTGGAGTCGTATTATTAACTTTACTTATCTTCATCTTTACATTATTCATTATTTTCAAACAGAAACATTTGAACACGATGAAAAATGACTTTGTAAACAACATGACGCATGAGTTCAAGACCCCTATTTCATCCATTTCGCTTGCTTCGCAGATGTTGCAAGATCCAGAGATAGGTAAGAACAGCCAAATGCTACAACATGTATCTACCGTAATCAAAGATGAAACAAAAAGACTCAGCCTTCAGGTAGAAAAAGTTTTACAAATGTCTATGTTTGAACATGATAAATCCACATTGAAGCCAAGTGTGATTAATATCAACGCCCTGATAGTGGATATTGTGAGCATTTTTTCTTTGAAAATAACCAACAAAGGAGGTGAGATATTTAAAGAATTAAATGCAAAAGAAGAGTGGGTAATGGTTGATGAAATTCATTTTACCAATGTTATCTTTAATTTAATGGACAACGCATTGAAGTATTGTGACAAAACTCCCATTATTACCATTTCTACTTGGAACGAAAAAGAGAAAACTTGCATTGCTATAGAGGATAACGGAGTAGGCATTGACAAGGATAGTTTGAAAAATATATTTGAAAAATTTTATCGCGTATCAACTGGTAACTTACACAATATCAAAGGTTTTGGCTTAGGTTTAGCTTACGTAAAAAAGATTATTACCGAACACAAAGGAACAATTAAAGTTGAAAGCGAAGAAAATTTAGGAACAAAATTTATAATTAAAATACCAACACTAAAAAACAATTAGCTATGAAAGAGAGTAAAACAAGTATCTTGCTATGTGAAGATGATGAGAATCTAGGTATGTTGCTTAGAGAGTATCTACAAACTAAAGGTTATGACTGTGACCTTCAACCTGATGGTGAAGCTGGCTATAAAGCTTTCACTCGTTCAAAATATGATTTGTGTGTATTGGATGTGATGATGCCCAAAAAGGATGGTTTCTCTTTGGCTGCAGATATTCGTTCGATCAACACCGAAGTACCTATCATATTTCTTACTGCAAAATCATTGAAAGAAGATATTTTGCAAGGTTTCAAACTGGGTGCCGACGACTATTTGTCAAAACCATTCAGTATGGAAGAGTTGCTTTATCGCATCGAATCAATATTAAGACGTGTACGTGGTAAAAAAACAAAAGATATCGTTGTGTATCAAATTGGTAAATACATATTTGATTCTCAAAAACAAACACTCGATTTGAAAGGTGAAGTTAAAAAACTAACAACGAAAGAATCTGAATTGCTCAACCTACTTGCTGCTAATGCAAACAATATTTTAGAGCGCAATTTCGCTTTGAAAACGATATGGGTAGATGACAATTACTTCAATGCTCGCAGTATGGACGTTTATATTACAAAACTCCGTAAACTATTGAAAGACGATTCGAATGTAGCCATTATCAACATTCACGGCAAAGGTTATAAACTAATTATGCCTGAGGTGGATATCATCGAAGAAGATGTAGAATAGATAATTTGATAAACTATAAAATGAAAAGCTGCTTAATTTCAAAAATAAGCAGCTTTCGTTTTATTCAAAAAGTCTATTTAGCTCCGTTCGCGTAAGCGTATGAATAATACGTTTGCCATCAGGAGAGTATTGATAATTTTCACAACTAAAAAGATCATCATATAAGTTTTGCATCTCTTCAAGACTTAATCTTTGTCCTAATCTGATTGAAATCCTCTTTGACAATGTGATTGCTATCTGATTTTGTATGTTTTCTTTGATATCTAAACCATTTTCATCTACTTCATCGATCAACTCTCTTAGCACACTGATAGCCATAGATACAGGCACCATAGTAGGTATTCCTTCTATGAGATAATGATTTTTATCTATCTCTTTTGTTCTAAAACCTATCCATTCCAAATCATCTATTAATTTTGAAAAGACAAGAGCTTCTTGGCTATCTAAATTCATCTCTTCTGCAAACAACAATTGCTGCGAATTGGCTTTCTGGTTTTGCAACAACAACATAAACCGATCATACAGTACCCTAAAATGAGCTCTATGTTGCTCAATCAACAACAAGCCATCCTCTATTTCATTGACTACAAAACGCCCCATCAATTGCATAAGAGTAGAACTACTGTCCGAAATGTGCATCAACTGATTTTCACCCTCAAACTCAATATCCCCTAAGTCTGACTCTTTGTTTCCACTTTTATTAAATTTATCGTAGAGTTGCTCCCAGTCATAATCTAACTGTTTTTTTCTATTTACTCCACTTTTAGTAGATGAGCCAGTTGATTGAAAAGGATTGTACGTTTTATCAAATCTAATCTGAGGTGGTACAATCTGAGTAGAATTAGCTATATGTGGAATGTCTGGTGCTCCCTCTTTATCAAAATCAAGCGTAGGCATCACTTGATATTTACCTAATGTTTCTTTCACAAGTGCTTTTAAAACAGAAAATATTACCTGCTCATCTTCAAATTTTATCTCAGTTTTAGATGGATGCACATTTACATCAATCGTTTCGGGATTTACTTGAAAATAGATGAAAAAATTGGGATATTCCTGAGGTTTAAGCATCTTGTCATATGCTAACAATACGCTTTTGTGAAAATAGGGATGATGCATATACCTATTATTCACAAAAAAATATTGATTAGCTTTTTTTCTTGCAAACTCGGGACGACCAATAAAACCTTCAATCGTTATTAAGTCTGTCTGTATATGAATGGGTAAAAGCTGTTGGTCTAATTTGTTTTTGGAAATAGTCGAAAATCCAAATACTTGTTCAATTCGGGTTTTTAATGTCGCAATTGGTAAGTCCAATACTTCTAATTTACCGTCAAATAATTTGAAACCAACATCTGGATGAGCTAAAACAATTCTAATTAACTCCTTGCGAATATGCGACATCTCGGTTGATGTTGATTTCAAAAATCTTCTTCTTGCAGGCACATTAAAAAACAGATTTTTCACCTCTATATTCGTTCCTATAGGAGTTTGCACCCGTTCTTGCCTAAACAATCGCGAGCCCGCCATTTCAATAAAAGTACCCAAAGTGTCGTTTTCTTGTCTACTTCGCATAACAACCTGCGCCACAGAAGCAATAGAAGCAAGCGCCTCACCTCTGAAACCTTTGGTCGATAGTGCAAACAAATCATCAGCATCATTAATTTTGGAGGTTGCATGACGTTCAAAACACATTCTTGCATCTGTTTCACTCATCCCCACTCCATCATCAATAACTTGAATTAATGTATTGCCACCGTTCTCTATCACAATCTGGATGTTTTTAGAATTAGCATCAATCGCATTTTCTACCAACTCTTTGACTACAGAGGCTGGACGTTGGATAACTTCACCTGCTGCTATTTGGTTTGCAACTGAATCGGGCAACAAATTGATTATATCGCTCATATCAATGTTATGAAAAGTTTATATTGAAATTTTTAATAATGCCACCATATTCCATATAATATGATGGCATCAAATTTGATTTTTAATGAATTTAATGAGAACCGAAATAAGCTATGAATATTTTCCTTTATATTTAAAATTGATATCATTTACAATTTGTCTTATCTGCTCTTCATTTTCACGTTTGCAAATCATCAACACATCATCGGATTCGGCTACAATATAGCCATCTAAATCTTGAATGACTGTCAGTTTTCCTTTGGGCAAAGTTACGATATTATTTTTACTATTGTAGTATGTGGCATCACACAATAAAGTACTATTATTATCCTCATCTTTTTCAGATAGATCATATAAAGAACCCCAAGTACCTAAATCAGACCACCCAAACTCACTACAAAGCACATAAACACCTTCTGCTTTTTCCATAATACCATAGTCTATTGAAATACTTTGACATGTAGGAAATATTTCATCGATAAACCCTTGCTCCTTCTCTGTATTGAAAAATTCAGCACCAACTTCAAATTTAGATATAATATCTGGGAGGTGATTTTTAAATGCATTTTCTATGGCCTGCAAATTCCACAAAAATATACCAGAGTTCCAATAAAACTCACCTGTCTCAAAGAAAACTTTTGCTAAATCAGCATTGGGTTTCTCTGTAAAAGTTTTGACTTTACTTGGATTTTGCTTACCGTCACCTACTTGAATATAACCATAAGCTGTTTCTGGCCTGCTTGGTTTAATACCTAAGGTCAATAAATTATCATTATTCTCAATAAAGTCAATACCTCTGTTGATTGTTTCGATGAAACGTTCTTCTTTTAAAATCAAATGATCTGATGGTGCTACAATGATGTTTGCTTGATCTGTAATTGCTTTTATTCTACTAATTGCAAATGCAATACAAGGTGCTGTATTTCGACGAGCAGGCTCTAAAAGTATTTGGTTTTCATTAATTTCAGGCAATTGCTCCATAATCAAATCCTTATAGCTCAAATTTGACACTATGAGAATATTCTCTTGAGGTACAATTTGTTTGAAACGATCAAAGGTCATTTGCAATAAAGAACGACCCATCCCGAAGAAATCTAAAAATTGCTTGGGGCGTTGCTCTCTACTTACAGGCCAAAATCGTGAGCCAACCCCACCAGCCATGATTACGCAATAGTTGTTTTTGTTCATTTTGTGTAGATTGTTTTTATGTATTAAATTTATCTACTAAATTAAATCAATTTTGCCGATAAAACAAATATATTTGTTCAAAACCATACGATAAATTGAAATTATTAGAAAAACAAAAAGTGCAAAATTAAAAATTTTGCACTTTTATTTTTATAAATAATCAGAGCTATCTTGTTGCTATTAATTTACACCTGCTTCGGTATCGATATCAATAACATTACGACGTGCATCTAACATTTTTTCATACTCATCACGCGAACCTACTATAATTTTATCGTAGTTTCTTAAACCCGTACCAGCTGGTATCAAATGTCCGCAAATCACATTCTCTTTCAAACCTTCAAGCTTATCAACTTTTCCATTAATTGCGGCATCGTTCAATACTTTTGTAGTTTCTTGGAACGATGCGGCTGACATAAAGCTCTTGGTCTGCAATGCAGCGCGAGTAATACCTTGCAATACTTGATTTGAAGTGGCTGGAAGTGCATCACGTGTTTCTACTAACTTCAGATCTCGACGCTTGAGCATACTGTTTTCATCACGCAATTTACGTGCTGTAACAATTTGACCCAATTTCAAGTTTGTTGAATCGCCAGCTTTAGTAACAACTTTTCTTCCCCAAATGCGATCATTCTCATCCATAAAATCAATTTTATCAACCACTTGACGCTCTAAGAAACGAGTATCTCCTGGATCAACAATCTCAACTTTACGCATCATTTGTCGTACGATCACCTCAAAGTGTTTGTCATTAATTTTAACACCTTGCAAACGATATACATCTTGTACCTCATTCACAATATACTCTTGAACAGCCGTAGGACCTTTGATTGCCAAAATATCAGACGGAGTAGTCGAGCCATCAGAAAGTGGAATTCCGGCACGAACAAAGTCATTTTCTTGAACTAATATTTGTTTTGAAAGTGGAATGAGGTATTTTTTCACTTCTCCTGTTTTTGAAGTTACGCTTACCTCTCGATTACCTCGTTTTATTTTACCAAAATTAATCTCTCCATCTATCTCAGCAACTACTGCGGCATTAGTAGGATTACGAGCCTCGAACAACTCAGTTACACGTGGTAAACCTCCCGTAATGTCACCTGACTTGCCTACTGCTCTTGGGATTTTAACAAGCATTTGACCTGATTTGATCTCAGAGCCATTATCAACTACCATATGAGCCCCAACAGGTAAGTTGTATGTGCGTAATACATTTCCTTCTTCGTCGATAATATTCGCAGAAGGTATTTTGGTTTTATCTTTTGTTTCGATAATAATTTTTTCACGCAATCCTGTGCTATCGTCCACCTCTGTCTTGAATGTAATATTCTCAATTACATCTTCAAACTCAATTATACCATCATTCTCTGCAATAATTACAGCATTAAATGGGTCCCAAGAACAAATAACCGTATCTTTTTCATAAACTTTACCTGGTTCAACAAAAAGTTTAGAACCGTAAGGAACGTTTTGAGTTGTCAATACAATTTTTGTGTTTGGATCAATAACACGCATCTCTGCCAATCGGCTAACTACAATTTGTTGAACATTGCCCTGAGCATCAACTGATGGTACGGTGCGTAATTCATCAATTTCTACTTTTCCATTATATTTTAGGGTAATGTTTGATTCGGCTGCAATATTAGATGCAATACCCCCAACGTGGAAAGTACGAAGTGTAAGCTGTGTACCAGGCTCTCCAATTGATTGAGCTGCAATAACACCCACCGCTTCGCCGACATGCACCATTCTGCCAGTAGCAAGGTTTCTGCCATAACATTTGGCACAAACACCTTTTGTTGACTCACAGGTAAGCACCGAACGAACTTCAACTTGCTCTATGGGTGAATTTTCAATTTGTCTGGCTATTTCTTCGTCAATTTGCATACCAGCCTCGACAATAATCTCACCATTAGTTGGATTTTGTACGTCGTGAACTGAAACACGTCCCAATATTCTTTCACTCAACGATGAGATAACTTCTTCATTATTTTTAATTTCACTCACAACCAAGCCGCGTAATGTTCCACAGTCATTATCTGTGATGATCACATCTTGAGAAACATCGACCAAACGACGAGTTAAATATCCAGCGTCAGCTGTTTTCAATGCTGTATCGGCAAGACCTTTACGAGCACCGTGAGTAGAAATAAAATACTCCAATACCGACAAACCTTCCTTGAAATTTGATAGAATTGGATTTTCAATAATTTGTCCTCCTTCAGCACCTGATTTTTGGGGTTTTGCCATCAAACCACGCATCCCCGCCAATTGACGAATTTGCTCTTTTGATCCACGAGCTCCCGAATCAAGCATCATATACATAGAGTTAAACCCTTGCTTATCTGCTTTCAGCTGATCTATCAAAATATTTGAAAGTTTGGTATTTACGTGTGTCCAAGTGTCAATTATCTGGTTGTAACGTTCACGTGGAGTAATGAATCCCATATTGTAATTATTCATTATCTCTTCCACTTCTTGGTTACCCTCGTTTACCAACTCAACTTTCTCATCTGGAATAATAATATCACTCAAATTAAAGGACAAACCACCTTTGAATGCCATTTCATATCCCATATCTTTGATGTCATCTAAAAATCTGGCAGTACGAGCTACACCACATTTTTCGATTACCCTACCAATAATATCTCGTAAAGATTTTTTTGAAAGTAATTCATTGATAAAGCCCATCTCTTCGGGCACTAAGTTGTTAAACAAGATTCTACCAATGGTAGTTTCTACCAACTCTTGTTTCGTTTCACCATTATCAGATATTGAATCCAATCTTACCTTGATAATGGCATGCAATGCAACTTTACCCTCATTATATGCAATAATAGCTTCCTCTGGTGAGTAGAATTTTAAGCCTTCGCCTTTCATTCCTTCTCTCGGCTTGGTAATATAGTACAAGCCCAAAACCATGTCTTGCGAAGGTACAGTAATCGGAGCACCATTTGCAGGATTTAGAATATTATGAGACGCCAACATCAATACTTGTGCTTCCAAAATTGCTTCATTTCCCAATGGCAAATGCACAGCCATCTGGTCACCGTCAAAGTCGGCATTAAACGCAGTACAAGCTAATGGATGTAGTTGGATAGCTTTTCCTTCAATCATTTTTGGTTGAAAAGCCTGAATACCCAAGCGGTGCAATGTTGGAGCGCGGTTGAGCAAAACCGGATGTCCTTTCATCACATGTTCTAAAATATCCCAAATAACTGGATCTTTTCTATCTATGATTTTCTTAGCTGATTTTACTGTCTTTACAATACCTCTTTCTATGAGTTTTCTGATAACAAATGGTTTGTAAAGTTCGGCAGCCATATCTTTTGGCAAACCACACTCGTGCATTTTCAAATCAGGACCTACAACAATCACCGAACGTGCCGAGTAATCAACACGCTTTCCTAATAAATTTTGACGGAAGCGCCCTTGCTTACCTTTCAAACTATCAGAAATAGATTTCAAAGGTCTATTGGCTTCTGATTTTACTGCACTTGATTTTCTTGAGTTATCGAAAAGAGAATCAACCGCCTCTTGTAACATACGTTTCTCATTACGTAAAATCACATCGGGTGCTTTGATCTCTATCAATCGTTTCAAGCGATTATTTCTAATAATCACACGGCGATACAAATCATTCAAATCGGAGGTAGCAAAACGACCACCATCGAGTGGCACCAAAGGTCTTAACTCTGGTGGAATAACAGGAACAACTTTAATGATCATCCATTCTGGCTTATTCTTTTGCTTCGAAGCACGGAAAGATTCTACTACCTGAAGACGTTTCAATGCTTCAGATTTGCGCTGTTGTGATGTATCGTTGCTTGCTTTGTCTCGCAACTCATAAGATAAGCTATCTAAGTCGAGGCGGCTCAACAAGTCGTGTATGGCCTCTCCTCCCATTTTAGCAATAAATTTATTGGGGTCGGTATCGTCGAGCATTTGATTCTCTTTCGGAAGTGTTTCCAATAAATCCAAATATTCATCTTCACCCAATAACTCACCATAAGTTATATTATCTTCATTTTCTAAAATACCAGCTTGAATAATTACATACTTTTCATAGTAGATAATTGAATCCAGTTTTTTTGTTGGCATCCCCAGCAAGTAACCAATTTTATTAGGCAATGAGCGAAAATACCAAATATGAGCAACTGGCACCACTAAGTGAATATGCCCCATTCTTTCGCGTCGTACTTTCTTCTCTGTTACCTCTACTCCACATCTGTCGCAGACAATACCTCTATAGCGGATACGTTTATATTTTCCACAATGGCATTCAAAATCTTTGGTAGGACCAAAAATTCTTTCACAGAAAAGCCCATCACGCTCTGGTTTGTAGGTTCGATAGTTGATTGTTTCAGGTTTTAAGACCTCCCCATTTGATAGTTTAAGAATTTCCTCTGGAGATGCCAATCCTATTGTAATTTTATCAAAACCACTTTTTTGTTTGTTATCTATTTTATAAGCCATATTATACTTTGACTGAAATTGATTTATTATTCTAATTATTTTAGTTCGTTTTATATTATTCTGAATTTCTCACCAGAATAATATATAACAGAACCTTAATTTGAGATATATAACTTATAGTTTACTCTAAATTTACGCTTAGTGCCAAACCTCTTAATTCGTGCAACAACACATTCAATGATTCAGGAATACCTGGTGTAGGTAGTTGATTTCCTTTCACTATAGCTTCATATGTTTTAGCTCGGCCAACAACATCATCTGATTTTACTGTCAGAATTTCTTGAAGGATATTTGCTGCTCCAAATGCTTCGAGAGCCCAAACCTCCATCTCACCAAATCTTTGACCACCAAATTGTGCTTTACCACCTAATGGTTGCTGAGTAATAAGTGAATATGGACCTATCGAACGCGCGTGCATTTTATCCTCAACCATATGACCAAGTTTGAGCATGTAGATAACACCTACAGTAGCTTCTTGATCAAATCTTTCGCCAGTACCACCATCATAAAGATAAGTTTTTCCGTAGCGTGGAATCTGAGCTTTGTCGCACCACTCATTAAGATCTTCAAGTTCTGCACCGTCAAAAATCGGAGTTGCAAATTTAACACCCAATTCTTTACCTGCCCAACCTAAAACTGTTTCATATATTTGTCCAAGGTTCATACGTGATGGCACACCAAGCGGGTTCAATACAATATCAACCGGTGTTCCATCTTCCAAAAATGGCATATCCTCTTCTCTAACAATACGAGACACAATACCTTTATTCCCGTGTCGTCCTGCCATTTTGTCTCCAACTCTAATTTTTCGTTTCTTAGCAATATATACTTTTGCCATCTGCATAATACCTGCAGGTAGCTCGTCACCAATTGTCAAATTAAACTTCTCACGTTTGATATGCGCATCAATTTCTTTATATTTTTGCAAATAATTAAGCACCAACTGACGAACAAGGTCGTTCGTATGCTCATTATTTGTCCAGTTTGACAACTGTACAGTTGCATAATCTATATTTAGCAATCTTTCTTTTGTGAATTTACTATTACGAGTAATTAATTCAGTATCCAAATAGTCTTTCACTCCAGAAGATGTTGAATCCTTTAACAATTCAACCAACTTATCAATCAATTGATCTTTAAGTTCTACAATTTCTTTCTCAAATTTATCGTCTAATTTTTGAATAATAGTCTTATCTTCTGTTTTCTCTTGACGCGTTTTTTGAACTTTAGTAAATAAGTTTTTATCAATCACGACACCAGAAAGAGAAGGTGAAGCTTTCAATGAAGCATCTTTTACATCACCTGCTTTATCACCAAAAATAGCTCTCAATAGCTTTTCTTCTGGCGAGGGGTCTGATTCTCCTTTTGGTGTAATTTTTCCAATAATAATATCGCCGGGCTCAACTCTCGCTCCAACACGGATAATACCATTTTCATCTAAATCGCGAGTAGCTTCTTCACTCACATTAGGAATATCGGCTGTAAACTCCTCTAAACCTCGTTTAGTTTCACGTACTTCAAGTAGTTGTTCTACAACATGAACTGACGTAAATATATCATCACGCACTACGCTTTCGCTAATAACAATAGCATCTTCAAAGTTATAACCTTTCCAAGGCATAAACGCAACTTTAAGATTTCGCCCTAAAGCAAGTTCGCCTTTTTCAGTTGCATACCCCTCTGTCAAAATTTGCCCTTTCTTTACTTTATCGCCCTTTCTTACCAAAGGCTGCAAGTCTATGGTCGTATTTTGATTTGTTTTCATAAACTTGGGCAATTCGTAAACTTTTTTCGCTGAATCAAAACTTATAAAATCTTCTTCTTCAGAACGCTCATAAGTGATAATGATTTGACGAGCATCAACATAATCAACAACACCATTACCCTCGGCTACAATTTGAGTACGAGAGTCTAAAATAAGTTGTCCTTCGATACCTGTCCCAACAATAGGTGACTCTGCTCTTAACAATGGCACTGCTTGACGCATCATATTAGATCCCATCAATGAACGGTTTGCGTCATTGTGCTCTAAGAATGGAATTAGCGCTGCCGCAATCGATGCAATTTGCGAAGGAGCAACGTCCATCAAATCCACTTCACTTGGTGGTAGCACTGGAAAGTCAGCCTCGTGACGAGCTTTTACAAACTCACGCACAAAACTTCCATCATCATTTAAAGGTGCATTACCTTGTGCAACAACTAAATCTTCTTCCTCTTCAGCAGTAAAATACTTGATACCGTTTTCTGTCATATCAACTTTGGAATCATTCACAACACGGTATGGCGTAGAAATAAAACCTAAATCGTTGATTTTTGCATATACACATAGTGAAGAAATCAAACCAATATTCGGTCCTTCAGGAGTTTCAATTGGACACAATCTTCCATAGTGTGTATAGTGTACGTCACGCACTTCAAAACCAGCACGCTCTCTTGAAAGACCACCAGGCCCTAACGCCGATAGCCTACGCTTATGTGTAATTTCGGCCAATGGATTTTGTTGATCCATAAACTGAGATAATGCATTAGTACCGAAGAAAGAATTGATAACAGAAGTAATACTTTTGGCATTGATCAAATCAACCGGAGTAAACACCTCATTATCTCTAACATTCATTCGTTCTCGAATAGTTCGTGCCATACGAGCCAAACCTACGCCAAACTGAGCATGCAATTGCTCACCTACAGTCCTAACGCGACGATTACTTAAATGGTCAATATCATCAACTTCTGCTTTTGAGTTAATAAGCTCAACCAGATATTTGATAATTTCTATGATATCTTCTTTAGTTAAAGTTTTGGTATCATCAGAAATATCTAAATTAAGTTTTCTATTGATTCTGAAGCGACCTACATCGCCCAAATCGTATCTCTTTTCAGAGAAAAAGAGATTATTAATCACCTCTCTTGCTGAAGAATCATCAGCAGGTTCTGAGTTTCTTAATTGTCTGTATATATAATATATCGCTTCTTTTTCAGTATTACTTGGGTCTTTTTGAAGTGTGTTGTAGATAATTGCGAAATCGCTTTGATTTGCATCTTCTTTGTGAACCAATACATGAGAAATACCGGTCTCAATAATTTCATCAATATGCTCAGGTTCAATAACAACCTCTCTATCAATAATGATCTCATTACGCTCAAGTGATACTACTTCTCCAGTATCCTCATCAACAAAGTCTTCAATCCAAGATTTTAAAACCCTTGCGGCTAATCTTCTACCAACAGCTTTCTTTAAGTTAGATTTATTAACTTTAATTTCTTCAGCCAGATTGAAAATCTCTAAGATTTCCTTATCGGACACAAATCCGATTGCACGTAACAAAGTTGTTACAGGTAATTTCTTTTTTCGGTCGATATATGCATACATCACATTGTTGATGTCAGTAGCAAACTCGATCCAAGAACCTCTAAAAGGTATAATACGAGCTGAATATAATTTCGTACCATTTGCATGTAAACTTTGACCAAAGAATACACCAGGTGAACGATGTAGTTGAGAAACAATAACACGCTCGGCACCATTGATAATAAATGTACCACGAGGTGTCATATAGGGAATAGGACCTAGAAACACATCTTGAATTACAGTATCAAAATCCTCATGCTCTGGATCAGTACAATATAGTTTTAATTTTGCTTTTAAGGGCACACTATAAGTAAGACCGCGTGCAAAACATTCATCAATAGAATATCGTGGAGGGTCTATGAAGTAGTCGAGAAACTCTAATACGAAATTATTACGTGTGTCGGCAATAGGGAAATTTTCAGTAAACACTTTATATAACCCTTCAGTTCTTCTTTTTTCAGGTGCCGTGTCCATTTGAAAAAAGTCTTGAAAAGATTTTAATTGTACATCAAGAAAATCGGGATATTCCATTTGATTCTTGATAGTAGCAAAATTCACTCTTTGCGATATAGAATTATTAGACATTGTCAAAGATTGTTTTGAATAAAATTCGAAGAACTCAATTAAGATAAATATAGACAGAAAAAGGTTTAGCCTCTCTTTATTCAAGAGAAACTAAACCAAGATACCTGATTTACAGGTTGTTTGTTATTTAAGTTCAACTTCGGCTCCGCCTTCAGTAAGTGCTTTTTGAAGTGCCTCAGCCTCGTCTTTAGTTACACCTTCTTTAAGAGTTGAAGGAGCTGCGTCAACTAATTCTTTTGACTCTTTCAAACCTAGACCTGTCAATTCTTTCACCAATTTAACAATTGCTAATTTTGCAGATCCTGCTGATTTTAATACAACATCAAATGAAGTTTTTTCTTCTGCTGCTGCTTCACCACCTGCTGCTGGTCCTGCTGCTACTGCAACTGCTGCAGCTGCTGGCTCGATGCCATACTCTTCTTTCAAAATTTGTTTTAGCTCATTAACCTCTTTTACTGTTAATTCTACTAATTCTTTAGCTATAGCTTTTACGTCTGCCATAATAATTTTTTATTAAAATTTTATTTACTTGATTTCTTTTATTAATTATCCCTTTCCGATAACGTATCTAAAACGCCATGGATAGTGTTTGCGCCAGATTGCAGTGCTGACATCACGTCGTTGATTGGTGATAACAACATACCAAGAACATCTCCAAGAAGTTCTTCTTTGCTCTTAACATTCACCAAATCTTCTAACATTTCAGCTCCTATATAGAAACTTTCTTCTACATAAGCTGCTTTTAACACTGGTTTTTTTAGTTTATTCTTCTTGCTAAAATCTTTTATCAATTTAGCAGGAGCATTACCTGTTTCAGAAAGCAATAAAGATGTTTCACCTTTAAGTGAATCATACAGTGGAGAGTAGTCGATGTCTAAGTTTTCCAATGCTTTTTTAAGCATCGTATTCTTTACCACCAACAACTTAATATCCTGGTTAAAGCAAGTTCTTCTCAATGTACTTGTATCTTCGGCATTTAATCCACCGATATCAGCTAAGTAAAAATGAGGGAAAGAGCCTATTATTGCTTGTAATTCGTTGACTTTAGTACTTTTATCTTCCTTTTTCATAATCTTCCTTTCTTATTATGCGTCCACTGATTTAGGATCGATTTTAATTCCTGCACTCATTGTACTAGAAAGATAAATGCTCTTAACATATGTACCTTTTGCAGAGGCTGGTTTAAGCTTCAAAATAGTTGATATAAACTCTTTAGCATTATCAATTATTTGTTCTGATGTAAAAGAAACTTTACCAACTGAGGTATGTACTATACCTGTTTTATCAACCTTAAAGTCAATTTTACCTTGCTTAACCTCTTTAACAGCAGTTGCAACATCTTGGGTAACTGTACCGCTTTTTGGATTTGGCATCAGTCCGCGTGGACCAAGAACTCTTCCTAAAGCACCAATTTTACCCATAATTGCGGGCTGAGTGATAATTACATCAATATCAGTCCAACCGCCTTTTATTTTCTCTATATATTCATCTAATCCTACATAATCAGCACCTGCTTCTTTTGCAGCTGCTTCTTGATCAGGAGTACATAATGCAAGAACCCTTACTTGTTTTCCAGTTCCGTGGGGTAAAGATACCACACCACGAACCATTTGGTCCGCTTTTCTGGGGTCAACACCTAAGCGTATATCAACATCAACAGATGCATCAAATTTAGTAGTAGTAATCTCTTTAACTAAATCAGCAGCCTCTGCTAATGTATAGGCTTTTCCAGCTTCAATTTTTTCTAAAGCTAACTTTTGATTTTTTGTCAGTTTACTCATTATAATTGAAGTTTTAATTAATTATTTTTTGGAAATTCACCCTTGATAGAAATACCCATACTTCGTGCTGTGCCAGCAACCAATCTCATTGCTGAGTCGATTTCAAAGCAATTTAAGTCGACCATTTTATCTTCCGCAATAGTTCTCACTTGATCCCAAGTAATAGAAGCTACTTTGTTGCGATTTGGTTCGGCTGAACCACCTTTCACTTTGCTAACTTCAAGAAGTTGAATAGCTACTGGTGGTGTTTTTACAATAAAATCGAATGATTTATCGGCGTAATAGGTGATAATAACAGGAAGAACTTTTCCTGCTTTATCTTGGGTTCTGGCATTAAATTGCTTGCAAAACTCCATTATATTTATACCTTTTGCACCCAATGCAGGGCCAACAGGTGGAGATGGATTTGCCGCACCTCCTTTAATTTGCAATTTAATAAGTCCAGCAATCTCTTTAGCCATAATTTTTAATTATTTTGTTGTTTAAAACTGCGAATAAACCGTTAGTAACAATTTGGGTTTACTCTTTTTCTACTTGTCCGAAGCCTAATTCAAGTGGAGTTTTACGTCCAAAAATTAGAACCATAACTTTGAGCTTCTTTCTCTCATTGCTAACCTCCTCAATAACTCCCGTAAAACCACTAAATGGTCCCTGGATTACTTTAACATTTTCCCCCTCATTGTAAGATACCAACATCTCTTCGCCAGCTTCTTGCAGTTCATCTACTACTCCTAAGATTCGATTTACTTCAGATTGGCGCATTGGAGAAGGTTTGTTATTTGATTCAGTTAAAAAACCTATCACATTAGGGATGTTTCGCAAATGATGTTGAATTTCGCCCGTTAGGTGAGCTTCAATCAGAACATATCCTGGTAAGTAGTTTCTCTCTTTAGTGATTTTCTTACCATTACGAATTTGAATTACTTTTTCAGTTGGTATCAATACCTGAGAAACATAGCTACCAAGATCAGTCTTACTGATTTCAATATCAATATACTCTTTGACCTTGTTTTCTTTGCCTCCAATAGCACGTAAAACGTACCATTTGAAATTTTCCGAATTTCTCACTTTACTAATACCTTAAATTTAAAAAACTAAAACAAACCATAAATGAATGTCATGATCTTCTCAAACGAAAAGTCCATTGCCCAAACAACAAGAGCGATAATGATGGAAGCTATCAATACAATCACAGCGCTGTTTGACAACTCAGCACGAGTTGGCCAAGTTACTTTATGAACTAATTCGTTATACGATTCCTTTAAGCCATTTAAGGCTTTCTTAAAAAAATTACTCTTCATACTCATAGAATTTGCACGGGTAGAGAGACTCGAACTCCCGACACCTGGTTTTGGAGACCAGTGCTCTGCCAACTGAGCTACACCCGTAAGTAGTACTTTTGAAACATCTTTATAGTGTTTCAAAAGTACCTATTGATTAGTCTTAATATCTTAGTCTAAAATTGCAGTAATTTGACCAGAACCTACTGTACGTCCACCTTCGCGAATAGCAAAACGAAGACCTTCAGAGCAAGCTACTGGATAAATCAATTTCACTTCAATCTCCAAGTTATCACCAGGCATCACCATCTCTGTTCCTTCTGGAAGAGTGATTTCACCAGTCACGTCCAAAGTACGGATATAGAATTGTGGGCGATATTTGTTGTGGAATGGAGTGTGACGACCACCTTCTTCTTTTTTCAAGATATAAACTGAAGCTTTGAAATGATCGTGAGGTTTCACTGTATTAGGTTTAGCGATAACCATACCACGTTTAATTTCGTCTTTGTCAATACCACGAAGTAGAAGACCTACGTTATCACCAGCTTCACCACGGTCAAGAATTTTGCGGAACATCTCAACACCAGTAACAACTGATTTCATACCTTCTGCACCAAGACCCATAATTTGAACCTCTTCAGATGTATTAATTACACCTGTCTCAATACGACCTGTAGCAACTGTACCACGACCTGTAATTGAGAATACGTCCTCAACTGGCATCAAGAATGGCTTGTCAATATCACGTGGAGGCAATTGAATCCAAGTATCACAAGCTTCCATCAAATCCATTACTCTATCTTCCCACTCAGTAACACCGTTCAATGCACCTAAAGCAGAACCGCGAACAACTGGAGTATTATCACCATCAAAATCATAGAAATCTAATAGCTCACGCATTTCCATTTCTACTAATTCCAACATCTCTTCGTCATCAACCATATCGCATTTGTTCATAAATACAACCAAGCGAGGTACGTTTACCTGACGAGCCAAAAGAATATGCTCACGAGTTTGAGGCATAGGACCATCTGTAGCAGCTACAACGATGATAGCACCGTCCATTTGAGCAGCACCAGTAACCATGTTTTTAACGTAGTCAGCGTGACCAGGACAGTCAACGTGTGCATAGTGACGATTTGCTGTTTGATATTCAACGTGTGAAGTATTAATAGTAATACCACGTTCTTTTTCTTCAGGAGCATTATCAATTGAGTCGTATGAACGCAATTCTGATAAGCCTCTATTTGCTAATACTGTAGTGATAGCAGCAGTCAAAGTAGTTTTACCATGGTCAACGTGTCCGATGGTACCGATGTTTACGTGCGGTTTTGACCTGTCAAATTTTTCTTTTGCCATAATTCAAAGATTATTTTATTAAATTAGTAATTTTATTTTTTATAAAGTTTTATCTATATCAATATTATATAAGAGCTGTTGATGGGAGTTGAACCCATGACCTCTTCCTTACCAAGGAAGTGCTCTACCACTGAGCTACAACAGCAATTAAAGTCACTTATTTTCAACACATTAGCTTATCAGCAATATCTTAACTTTATGTTAGCTAATTCGACTTTTATTACTTTTATCATAGCACACCAATACGAGCTACGTATAAAAAATTTTCAAGTGGGCAGAGAAGGATTCGAACCTCCGAAGTCGAAAGACAGCTGAGTTACAG
>CAYFRA010000031.1:0-20311 GCA_964345395.1 uncultured Paludibacter sp.
AAAGAGTTTGACTAAACAGCTTTAAATTTATAATTTTCAAGACAAAAAAGTGCTGTAACTTCTCTTTTGAGAAAGTTACGGCACTTTTTTTTAATGTTATTCACGGGATGACTTTGAGTCACCCTGTGAATTATAACTCTCACCTTGCGAAATTTAATTTTGGATTACATTATGTTAGACAAAACAATTATCCCGAATTATTCATCGCAAAACTTGTTATAACACATAGATAATTGATAAGCAAGAAATTATGATGAGGATTGTTGAAATAGTTTTGACCTAAATTTGGCTTATTGAATTTTTATTTTGCTTGGATTTATTTTGATGCCTTTTTCGTTGCAAACCCTTTGCAGTACTTTAGTACAGCTGTCGAGTTTGACGCCTCAAATTCATCTAAAATAAATCTCTTGAATAATCCGGGTTATATTTTGTAATTTTGCAAACTAAAAATTAATTATACGCGACAATAGAACAACAAAGCAATGTATTTTATAACACCAAGAAATTATAAACCCACGCTCGATTTACAGCAAACTGAATTGGGAATCAAAAAGATCAAAGATTTTTTTCAGTCAAACTTAGCATCGGAACTTCGTTTGAGACGAGTAACAGCACCGCTTTTTGTGAAACGTGGAACAGGAATGAACGATGATTTGACAGGAGTTGAACGTGCTGTTAGTTTCCCAATCAAAGATATGAATAATGACAGAGCCGAGGTGGTTCACTCTTTAGCCAAGTGGAAAAGGGTAACACTTGCAGATTATAATGTGCCAATTGGATATGGAATATATACCGATATGAACGCTATCAGAGCAGACGAAGAGTTGGGCAATATCCACTCTCTCTACGTTGATCAGTGGGATTGGGAGCAGGTGATAAATGATGCAGATAGAAATATTGAATTTCTGAAAAAAATTGTTAGGAAAATTTATGCTGCATTTCTACGAACAGAGTATTTGGTGAGCGAGAATTTTCCAGATATAGAGCCTGTTTTGCCCGAAGAGATATACTTTATCCATTCAGAAGAGCTGCTACAGATGTACCCCACGCTTTCGCCCAAAGAGCGTGAAGATGCCATTACAGAGAAACACAAAGCGGTATTCCTAATCGGCATTGGCAGTGAGCTTAGCAACGGAGAGAGGCATGATGGGCGTGCAGCTGACTATGATGATTGGACCAGCGATGGAGAGAACGGATTGCCCGGTTTGAACGGTGATATACTCTTGTGGAATCCTGTGTTGGAGATGGCGTTTGAGGTTTCGTCAATGGGCATTCGGGTAGATAAGGAAACATTGCTCAAGCAGCTAAAAATTACGAAGCAAGAGCATAAATTAGAACTCTATTTTCACAAAAGATTGATGAATGACAGTTTGCCATTGTGCATTGGTGGGGGCATTGGACAGTCGAGGTTGTGTATGTTCTTTTTAAGAAAAGCACATATTGGCGAAATACAAGCCAGTATATGGTCTGACGAGATGCATGAGATTTGTGAAAAGGAGGGAATATTTTTGATATAAACAGAGTCTTAATAAAGCATTAAAAGTGAGTAGCAGTAATCAAAATAAACTACATCTGTTTTTGTATAAAAGAGATAAAATGCGTAACTTCGCCAACAATAAACAAGTAATTTAAAAGCTATGTCGGAGCATAATCTCATTCGTTACAAGCAAGTTGAACTTTGTCAGAAAGAACACATTGTTCTTAAAAATGTCGATTTAGAAATTGGAGATAGTCAGTTTATATATCTCCTTGGTAGAGTAGGAAGCGGTAAAAGCACATTTTTAAAATCTTTGTATGGAGAAATCCCAGTTCAAGAAGGGGAAGCCAGTATGTTGGGCTTCGATCTTAAAAAGCTGAAACGAAAAGAGTTGCCTCTGTTGAGAAGAAAAATTGGGATTGTATTCCAAGATTTTCAATTGATGGAGGATAGAAATGTGTTTGAAAACTTAGAGTTTGTGCTGAGAGCTACGGGATGGAAAAACAAAAAAGCGATCAAGGAGCAGATTGATCACGTGCTTGAACAGGTGGGTATGCAAAACAAAGACTACAAACGCACTCACGAGCTATCGGGAGGCGAACAACAACGCATTGTCATAGCTCGCGCCCTGCTCAACTCGCCCCAAGTAATTCTTGCAGATGAGCCAACAGGCAATTTAGACCCAACCACTGGCAGTGAAATTATGCGTCTATTATACTCCATTCGCGAAGCAGGCACAACCATCATCATTGCTACCCACAATCACGATTGGAAAGATAGTTTTCCGGGTAAAATATTGATGTGTGCCAATTCTAACATAAAAGAGATTGACAAAGAGGAGATTTCAAATTATTTATAAACAGAGCAATAACTATTTGGCAAAACTTATTTTTCTGAAAAGTTATTCTACTCTTTCATTTTTCTACTCTACACAAACGTAACAGAATAAATTAATCCTAATAAACTCATAGAAAAATAACAATCTTATGAAGAAACTATTTTTATTTTTGATTCCATTATTTATGATAAGTTGCAACGAAACCCAAACTTCTCAAACCACACCTACGATAGATGAGTTTGACTATAAAGTAGATCAATTTGCTGATATTCAAATTCTACGATACCGTGTTCCAGATTTTGAGAAACTAACTTTACAGCAAAAAGAATTGATATATTATTTATCAGAAGCCGCACTGCAAGGGCGTGACATCATTTATGACCAAAACAACAAATACAATTTGGTCATTCGTAAAACTTTAGAAGCCTTATACGAAAACTTAGCTGATAAAAGTAGCGACAACTACAAGCAACTTGAGATCTATCTCAAACGCATTTGGTTGGCTAATGGCATTCATCACCACTACTCTACTGACAAAATGATTCCTGCTTTTGATCAGAGCTATTTTGCAGAGTCTGTGAATAGCATTGATGCATCTTTGTTGCCACTGAGAGAGGGCGAAACTGTAGAAGAGCTGATTGAATTGCTTACACCCATTTTGTTTGACCCAAATGTGATGCCCAAGCGAGTTAATCAAGCGGATGGTGTAGATTTGATAAGCACTTCTGCCAACAACTATTATGAGGGAGTGAGCCAAAAGGAGGTTGAGGAGTTCTACGACAAAATGAGAGATCCTAATGACCTCACACCTATTTCTTATGGATTGAATAGCAAATTGATGAAAGTGAATGGTGAAGTGGTTGAAGTTGTTTACCGCGAAGGCGGTATGTACGGCGAAGCCATTACGAAAATACTTTATTGGTTAGATAAAGCTATGGCTGTAGCTGAAAATGATAAACAAAAAGCCTATATCGGAACTTTAATTGAATTTTATAAAACCGGTGATTTAAAAACCTACGATAAATATAGCATCGAATGGGCACAAGAGTTAGAAGCTCAAATAGATTTTCTGAATGCTTTTACTGAAACCTACGGCGACCCTCTTGGTATGAAGGCAAGTTGGGAGTCATTGGTTAATTATAAAAATATGGAAGCAACCAAACGCACCGAAATCATTAGCAACAATGCTCAGTGGTTTGAAGACAACTCACCAACCGATCCTCAATTCAAAAAAGAGGAAGTAACTGGTGTATCAGCAAAGGTAATTACAGCGGCAATAATCGGTGGCGATAACTTTCCTGCTACCCCTATAGGCATCAATCTACCCAATTCAAACTGGATACGTTCGCAGTATGGTTCTAAATCTGTAACCATCGAAAACTTCACAGAAGCTTATGCACAAGCAGCCGAAAGCAGCGGATTCAATGAAGAGTTTGTTTGGTCTGATGTGGAAAGAGATCTGTTGCATCAATATGGTAATTTGACAAACAACCTTGATATTGATTTACACGAATGCTTAGGACACGGCTCTGGAAAGCTACTACCTGGCATAACCAAAGACGCATTGAGGTCTCATGGCTCAACCATCGAGGAGACGCGAGCTGACCTATTTGCACTCTACTATTTGGGTGATGAGAAGATGGTTGAATTGGGATTACTGCCCAATATGGAAGCCCACAAAGCAGAGTATTATAGATTTATGATGAATGGATTGATGACACAACTTACCCGTATCGAATTAGGCAAAGATGTGGAAGAAGCTCATATGCGTAACCGACAATTGATAGCTCAATGGGTATATCAAAATGGCGAAGCTGACAATGTGGTAGAGATAAAAATTAAGGATGGAAAACGCTATTTGGTGATCAATGATTATAAAAAACTGCGTCAGCTATTTGGACAATTATTGACCGAGATACAACGCATCACATCTACTGGTGATTATGAAGCAGCACGCATAATTGTTGAGAAGTATGCTGTGAAAGTTGATCAAGATTTACACAAAGAGATATTGGAGCGATATGCAACATTGGGAATTGCACCATATAGTGGGTTTGTTAATCCTGTTTATACGCTCGTTACCGACAAAAACGGAAAGGTGAAAGATGTAACGCTTTCGTATGAAGAGAACTATGTCAATCAACATTTGCGCTACTCAAAAACCTACTCTAATTTGCCTATATACAACTAAATAGATATGAAAAAAACGCTTGTATATCTTTTTAGTTTTTTGCTACTCTTCCTTTTTTCTTGCAAAAAAGAGCAAAGTGGCAAACAAATTGAACAGCAAACCCATGAAACTGAGGTTGAATTGGAAGAAACATCTGATTCAACCACCGATTGGGATGGTGAGTACAAAGGTATTTTTCCATGTGGTGATTGTGATGGTATAGAGATAAGCCTAACACTCAATTTTGATAATACTTTTGTGCAAACCGACTACTATATCGGCAAGGGAGGGCCCTATGAAAGCAGAGGTGATTTTGTTTTTGATGAAGAAAAACATGAGTTCACTTTGCTATACGAAGATGGTAGTTTAGCTAAATATCGATTAGATAAATACTCCATATCTCTATTAGACCAAAATGATGATGAAATGGAGGAGTATAGATTGGAGAAGTAAGAAAAACAAAGAAGACTTTCAAGCAATTTTGAAAGTCTTCTTTGTTATAAGGGTTCTGCAATACCAAAAAATCTGAAAACCAATTACACTTCATAAGTGGTAGAAGCTGTATCGCCTCCCACTCCAGTCCAGTTTGTATGGAAAAACTCACCACGTGGCTTATCGGTTCTTTCATACATATGAGCTCCGAAATAATCTCTTTGTGCTTGAAGTAAATTAGCTGGTAATCTATCTGTTCTAAAACCATCAAAATAGTTCAATGCTGAAGTGATTGCAGGAATTGGAATACCATTTTGCATAGCTGTTGCCGCCACTCTACGCCAACCTGCCTGCGCCTGCTCAATCTCTTGTTTGAAAAATGGATCTAACAACAAATTGCTTAGATTTGGGTTTTTCTCAAATGCCAATTTGATATCTTTCAAGAAAACAGAGCGAATAATACAGCCTCCACGCCACATCAAAGCTATGGAACCATAGTTCAAATCCCAATTATACTCCTTAGCGGCCTCCATCATCAAGTTGTAACCTTGTGCATAAGAGACAATTTTAGAAGCATAAATAGCATTTTCTAAATCATCAATAAATTGCTCCTTATCACCTACAAATTGAGGTGTAGGACCTGTTAATATTTTTGAGGCTTCAACTCGTAAATCTTTTTGTGCCGACAATGTACGAGAAAAAACAGACTCGGCAATCAGCGTAAGCGGCACACCCAAATCTAAAGCTGAATTGGCTGTCCATTTTCCTGTCCCTTTTTGACCTGCTGTATCTAATATTTTCTCTACTAAAGGAGCTCCATCTTCATCTTTGAAAGCTAAAATATCACGGGTAATTTCAATCAGATAAGAGTCCAATTTACCTTCGTTCCATCTTTTAAACACCTTGTGCTGCTCAAAAGCATCCATCCCCAATAGGTCTTTCATAATGTGATACGCTTCATTGATAATTTGCATATCGCCATATTCAATACCATTGTGAACCATTTTCACATAGTGCCCTGCACCATCACTCCCTACCCAATCGCAACAAGCGGTGCCATCCTCTACCTTAGCAGCGATAGATTGAAAAATATCTTTGACTTGTGTCCAAGCCTCTGCCGAACCACCGGGCATAATAGAGGGGCCATTAAGTGCACCTTCCTCCCCTCCCGACACACCGGTGCCTACATATAGCAAGCCTTTGCTTTCGACATAGGCAGTACGCCTAACTGTATCAGGATAATGACTATTTCCACCATCAATGATGATATCTCCTTTTTCCATCAGCGGCAAAAGTTTTTCGATGAAATCATCAACAGGCTGTCCTGCTTTAACCAACATCATCACTTTGCGTGGGCGTTCTAAGCTATCCACAAGCTCCTCTAAAGTAGTGGCACCAATAAAGTTTTTACCTGCACCCCTGCCTTTTATAAACTTTTCTACTTTCTCTACTGTTCGATTGTAAACCGCTACCGTATAACCTTTGTTCTCCATATTAAGAACCAGGTTTTCTCCCATCACAGCCAAACCAATCAAACCTATATTTGCTTTTTGTCTCATTATTATTTTATTTAATCTTTCTAAATTACAAATGATGTAGTCCTCTCACGTATTTATACATCAATGAATAAGTTTAACAAAACTGACAATAACCTTGTTCAATTAAACCAAAATATCTATATCAACTGTTTTGATAATCTTACTCAATCCGCTCAATCATCGCAGATAATTCTTCATCGATATCTTTCAGTTGTGCCCTACAACTCTCAATCAACTTGCTTGCTTGTTTAATTTTTTTAGAGATCATTTGCATATCAAACTCTTCACTGTTTTCTAATTCGTTAAGAATTTGCTCCAACTCTTTAAGTTGTTGGTCGTATTTTGACTCATTTTTCATTTTACTTCTATTTTATTCGTTTGATAAGTTCATTAAAACATCACGATAAGAGTTGAAAATCTTAGATTTTGATACAAAACCTTTATATCTATTATCATCATCAACTACAGGTAAATTCCAAGCTCCACTATCTTCAAAAATCCTCATCACTTCATTCATTTGCATATTACAGTTGAGCACAGCAGGAGGTGATATCATCAACTCTTCTACCGTGAATTTATCATACAGCTCTTGTCTAAACATAATATTCCTCACCTCATCTAAAGGTAGAATACCCAAGAATTTACCCGTTTCATTATCGACAACAGGGAATACGTTGCGTTTAGAAGATGCTATCACTTGTATTAAGTTTCTCATTGACATTTTGGGCTCCAACGCTATTAAATCGGTCTCTAATAGCTTTTCAACATCGAGCATTGTCAATACAGCTCTGTCTTTATGGTGCGTAATCAGATCACCCTGCATCGCCAAACGAACTGCATAGATATTGTGACTTTGAAATACTTTGATGGTGATAAAAGAAACAGTAGAAACTATCATCAAGCTCATAAACAAGTTGTAGCTTCCTGACAATTCGGCAATTAAAAAGATACCTGTTAATGGTGCGTGCATTACGCCCGACATCACACCCGACATACCTGCCAAAACAAAGTTTGAAGTTGGTGCAACAATGCCAATTAATCCAAATAATGTGGCAACAACAAAGCCAGTGATACTACCTATAAACAGTGATGGTGCAAACAAACCCCCTACACCTCCAGGACTGGTGGTGGAAGCAGTTGCAACTGATTTGAAGATAATAATCAACACCAAATAGGCCAATAAAATCCAGATATTATCACCCATATTGGCTATGAAACTTCTCTCAAGTACCTGAGAGATATTTCCATTTAATAGTGCTTCAACAGTATGATAGCCCTCTCCATAAAGCGGAGGAAAAATGAAAATTAATATACCGAGAAACAGACCCCCAATTAAGAGTTTTTTTCTTGGTGATTTGATTTTTTTGAAAAACTTTTCCAATCTACTCAAACTACTTGTAAACATCAAAGCAACCAAGCCCGTAACAATACCTAAAACTATAATCTGAGGAATGCGAGACACATCAAAAAGTTCATATTTAGAAAATTCAAACATAAAAGAATTTCCACTCAACAAATAGGACAATGAGGTAGCAGTTACCGAAGATATCAACAGCGGTATGAGCGAGGTCATCGTCATATCCAACATCAAAACCTCTAAGGTGAAAACCAAACCTGCAATAGGTGCTTTGAATATGCCTCCAATTGCACCAGCAGCTCCACATCCGACCAAGAGCATCAAAGTTTTCTGATCAAGGCGAAACAATTTACCCAAATTGGAGCCAATGGCAGAGCCAGTTAGCACAATGGGCGACTCGGCACCTACAGAACCACCAAAACCAATGGTGATGGCACTCCCTACTACTGACGACCATACATTGTGAAGTTTTATAATAGATTTGCGACGTGATATGGCATATAAAATTCTTGTAACCCCATGGCTTATGTCATCCTTGATGATGTGTTTTACAAAAAGATAACTGAGTGTGATGCCCATTGCAGGAAAAACCAAATACCAGAAATTAACTTTCTCTACTGGAAAACTACTGGTTAAAAACCTTTCGATCAGATGAATAGCCAACTTCAAAATCAAACCAGCAATAGAAGCCAATATCCCAATGACAAAACTAAGTATCAACACAAAGTTTTGCTGTGAAATATGTTTCTCTCGCCAGTTAAGAACTTCTTTTAAGGATGGGGTTTTCAAAATAAATATTTATTGTAAAAAAAATTCAGATTACAAAGGTATAATATTTATCATAATTTAGAAATAAAACTTGATACTATACTCCCTCTCCTCTAATCAATATTTTTATTGTGCTTACCAAAATCTTTATGTCAGTAAATATGCTCATATTTTCTAAATAGAGTATGTCATAGTTGAGTCTTTCAATCATTTTATCAACCGTATCGGCGTAGCCCAACTTGATTGGACCCCACGATGTGAGGCCAGGACGAATACGATAAAGCAAGCAATAATAGGGAGCCTCTTTTTTGATTTGATTGATAAAAAACTCACGTTCAGGGCGCGGACCGACAATACTCATCTCACCCTTTAGCACATTCATCAGTTGAGGCAATTCATCAAGTCTGTATCTTCTTAAAACACGTCCAATTTTGGTAATTCTATTGTCATCGGCACTACTAAGTTGAGGTTTCCCATTTTCAGAGCCAACATACATCGTGCGAAACTTAAGAATATTAAAGCCCAATCCGTGATAGCCAATCCTCTCTTGTCTATATAGTATAGGGCCTTTTGAATCAAGCTTAATGGATATGGCAATAATAATAAAAAGAGGTAGCAAAATAATCATACCCAAGATGGATACAAAAATGTCGAAAAAACGCTTATGTGCCAGCTCCCAGTCGTGCATCGTGTGTTGGGTTACGCTGACCAAAGGTTCTAAAAAAGAGTTATTTACCCTCACCTTACCTGTGAGTATTTCATAAAGCCGTGGAGCAAAAGATATTTCTGTGTTATACTCAAACAACTCATTCAAAGTATTGAAAATTTCATCCTCTTCAGCATCATCAAAAGCGATAACAATTTCATTGATTTGATATTTTGTGATGACATCTTTGATGTTGTGCATATAACCTACTATCTGATTGCCATCAACAAAATTCTTTTTTGTACGTTTATGTTTTATAAAACCAACCACTCTATTTAAATACTGTGTCTGCTCAAACTGCTCAGCAATTTTCATTGCTTTTTCACCCGTACCTACAATTAGAATGTTAAACTTCCACACACCTTGTTTGAATTTGAAGCGCACATAC
Source organism: uncultured Paludibacter sp. (assembly GCA_964345395.1). Classification (GTDB taxonomy): domain Bacteria; phylum Bacteroidota; class Bacteroidia; order Bacteroidales; family Paludibacteraceae; genus UPXZ01. The sequence continues at coordinate 9,675 of CAYFRA010000031.1, forward strand.
TGACTTTGCAGCAATCGGAAAAGGTATGTATGCAGAAATAACAAAATAATCAACACAAATAAAGAGTAGTAATAATACTCATAGCTAACCAAATTGTCATCCAAAAGCAAAAGAAAGAAGATAACAGTAGAAATAACAACAGTAGAAACCAAGGTAAAAAAAATCTCTATGATAAAAGAGTGTTTAATTGGGTTGATGTAATATCCTGATAGATAGTGAATAAAGATACTAAATATGGGGAATAGGGCTAAATTGGTATAATAATTATAATTAGGAGCAAAAATGGTAATATTTTCAAAGAGAACTCCATCATTGACCACCCTTCTAAACATCATAAATAGCACCCACACGATGACTGCTGCTAAAAAGTCAAAGAAAACATAGCGATATGTAAGCTTTTTTTTATTCATCAATAACGTTCTTGTTTAGAAATTTAAGGACGAATCACTTTAACCTCATTATTTACCCCCAAGCGTATTATTGAGCTTGCTTTCACTTTCTGATTCTCATTTTGACGATAACTAACCACATAATCAACCGACTTTTTAATCAACTCTTCAATCTCTAAAAAAGTTGTTGGTGCACTGTTGCCACTGATATTGGCTGAGGTCGATACAATGGGTTTTCGGAATCTTTCACATAGCTTCCTTGAAAAAGCTTCATTCGTTACCCTTATCCCAATACTACCATCATCAGCAAGCAGATTTTTAGCTAAATTTTTAGCCGAAGGATATATAATTGTAAGCGGTTTGTCACTCATCTCTATTAAATCCCAAGCCATAGACGGCACTTCCTCCACATAAGCTTGTAATTTTGCATCCGAATCAATCAAAACCAACATCGACTTCGACTCCATCCGTCTCTTAATTTCATATATTTTCTGCACAGCAAGCTCATTAGTTGCATCGCAGCCTAAACCCCAAATGGTATCAGTAGGATAGAGAATAACCCCACCATCACGTAAAGTTTGTAATGCCTTTTTTATATCTTCTTCCATTGTCCTCAATAATTCTATTAAGAAAACGTAGAATAATCTCTTTTATTTCAATGCGAGGAGGATTCCAAATTATAATAAAATTTTGTACAAAAAGAGAGTTCTGTTTGCTACTTTAATGAATAATAATTAGATTTGTAACCATAAATATTTTCAAATTATGAGCAAAGAGGCAAAAAATAAATCAAACTATTTTCCAGAAGAGAGTTTACTCAAAGAGATAATCAGCAATCCTAAGCTATCAATTGGGATACCAAAAGAGAATGAAAAGGTAGAAACGCGCATTCCGCTCACTCCTGAAGGTATCGAAATGATTGTTGAAGAAGGTCATAGTGTATATATTGAGAGTGGCGCTGGTGATTCTATATCCTACTCTGATCTCCAATATAGCGAAGCTGGAGCCTATATAGTCGAAAATAGAGATGAGGTGTTCTCTACTGATTTGATTTTTAAGATTGCACCTCCTACCATCGACGAGTTGGAGATGATGCACAATCGAGCTACTCTTTTCTCTGCCTTGCAATTGATCAACCTTTCAACAGAAGCAATAAAAGTGATGATGAGAAAAAAGATGAATGTTTTTGCTTATGATTTAATCAAAGATTATCAAAACAACTACCCCATTACCAACTCCATTTCTGAAGTTGAAGGCAACACTACAATTGGTGTAATTTCGGATTTGATGAGTAGTGAGCGAGGAGGAAAAGGTATAGTTTTAGGTGGTGTTGCAGGGATTACCCCCACCGAAATTGTAATCTTGGGTGCCAGCACATCAGGGATTGTAGCCGCCAAAACAGCTATGTCATTGGGTGCGATGGTGAAAGTATTTGACCACGACATCAACAAGTTACGAAAAGTACAGCAATATTTAGGACGGCAGGTATTTACTTCTGTCATTCATCCCAAAGTACTTATAAAGGCATTGGGCTCTGCTGATGCTGTGATAGGCAACCTCAGGTATATCAATGGTTCAGAGCGTTTTATGATTTCGGAAGATTTGGTAAAAACAATGAAAAAAGGCGCTATAATAGTAGATTTGAGCATTGATCAAGGTGGGTGTTTCGAAACATCTGAATGTCGAACAATTTCTGACCCACTGTATGAACGCCACGGCATCAAACATTACTGTGTTCCCAACATATCAGCACGAGTTGGGCGTACTGCTTCTATGGCCTTGAGCAATGCTTTGGCTCCATTAATTTTGAAAATGGGAATGCAGGGTTCTATTCAAAACTCTCTCACAAATGACATTGGTTTAAGAAACGGAGCTTACGTATATAACGGTCTGATGATTAATCATTTAATAGGAAGCTATTATAACATTCCATCCAAAAGTATAGGCTTATTTTTATCAGAGTATTAAATACTCATCAAAGGCAGTACGAGAAAATATTGGATTCAGTTTACATACCGACCAACTCATCTAAAGCATAAAACAAACGGTTTTGAGCATTATCTTGTGATCCATAAAACGAGCGGAAAATTTCACCATTTTTGTCAATCATAATCCAATGAGGTGTGCCTTCACACTCAAATTTCTCATAGTTTTCTTGACCCTTATCAAAATAGATAGGTATTGGCAACTCCTCAGTAGTGAAAAGACTGATTATATCCTCTTTTGTAGCCACCTCTCTGCCAAAATCAGTATGAATAGCAAGCACATTCAAATTATCATACTCTTGCGAAAAGTCGTAGGCCAATGGAATAGCTCTCCCTACACAACCCAAACAGCGATTGTTGAAAAACAGAATTAACATTGGCTTACCATTATTATATTTTTCCATTATATCAATAGCTTCCCCTTCTAAAGTGCTCACTTGTATTCCTTTGATCATTTTGTCTCTATTTTAATTTTTTTAATTTGAGTGCAAATATAGTGCTTTTTTAGATTATGAGTTATGATTTTAATAGCGTATAAGTTTTATTGATATGACCGTTTTTGTATGATCGCAATTATTTATCATACTGATAACTCGATTCCGCAGTCGGTTCTCATTGAGAGAACTATTACTTATCTTATGCAGTTTTGCTATTTACTTTCTTCGAGACAAACAGTGATTAACTTTCACAAAGCTATTATTCATCTATTATCTCAAACTCACCTCCAAACTTTCTCCTGCATAGTCCACTACAATACCTTTTGCGTCAGGATTGAAAGATTGTGCATTATCTTTGCTAACAAAAACAATATTGAACCTCCTCTGCTTTAACATCCCATCAAAACCTCCTTTACGATCTCCAATTATCAATAGCTTCCTGCTGTTATCAAATCGAAACTCAATATTTGAAAAGGCTCCCTTTTCATAATTGTAGTTCACATTCTCATCCTCGTAAAGTGTAAAAACTCCATCCTTTCCATCGTAAACATAGAGTGTTATGAAGTCAGCATCTTTTTCATCGCTATACTGAATCTCTGGTCCAATTGGTAAAATAGCTCCTTCGGGTACAAAGAGAGGAATTTTATCATAAGGTGCTGGATAGTCAAAGCCTTCTCCTCCAGCGATAAACTTTCCATTATAAAAATCATACCACCCATTGTTTTTGGGAAAATATACGTAACGGCTATTAGCTTGATATTTATAGACGGGACAAACCATAATTGAATTTCCAAACATATATTGATCACTGATATTCAACACCTCTTTGTCATTGGCATAATCCATAACCAAAGCACGCATAATGGTATAATCGCGGTGATAAGTCATACCTGCTAAGGAGTAAATATAAGGCATAAGGCGGTAGCGCAATTTGTTGAAATAGAGCATAGTTTGGTATGCTTTGTGATTTTCGGGTGCAATGTTGTACATTTCGCGATATGGAAACTGCCCATGCGAACGGAATAGAGGTACAAAAGCGGCAAATTGATGCCAACGTACATTCAATTCACGCCACTCTTTCAAATCTTGATTTTCTACGCCTGTTTGCTCATAAATATGTTGAGCTTGTTCATATCTTTTTTCAACACAAAATCCGCCAATATCCATTGTCCAATAGGGAATACCACTCATTGCGAAATTTAATCCTGCTGATATTTGTGATATCGATCTGCTTATTGGTGCATCTGTGAGCGATATCAAGCTTCAAAAAACTGTTTCTATAAAATAACTGATTTTTCACTAAAAAGTTTCTTCTGATGTTTTGAAGAAACTTTTTAGTGAATTTATTTCACCCCCCCCACAAGGGATAAAAGGAAAAGATTAAAAGTCTGTAGAATTTAAATAGTCAGGAAATAAAACGATATTACAAAACAAATTGGATTGCAATTCGTTATATTGTTAGATTTTCAGGAAAAATATAGGTGTTATTTGCAAATCACCTTATATTTTTGTAATTTTGTATCCAATTTTTTCCAACCTATATATGAGACAATTAAAGATTACCAAATCAATCACTAATCGTGAAAGTGCATCATTAGACAAATATCTACAAGAGATTGGTCGAGAAGAACTAATATCAGTAGAAGAAGAAGTTGAACTTGCACAGCGAATTAGGAATGGCGATCGTATTGCATTGGAGAAACTTACACGTGCAAATCTTCGATTTGTAGTATCAGTTGCAAAACAGTATCAAAATCAAGGATTAAGCCTCCCCGATTTAATTAACGAAGGCAATTTAGGACTGATTAAGGCAGCTGAAAAATTTGATGAGACACGTGGGTTTAAGTTTATCTCTTATGCTGTATGGTGGATTCGCCAATCAATCCTACAAGCCTTGGCAGAGCAATCTCGTATTGTGCGTTTGCCTCTTAATCAGGTTGGGTCTCTAAACAAAATCAATAAAGCTTTATCTAAATTCGAGCAAGAATTTGAGCGTCGTCCTTCAGCTGAAGAACTTTCTGTGAAATTGGATATTCCTGTAGAAAAAGTGAGGGATACGATGAAAGTTTCTGGAAGACATATATCTGTTGATGCTCCTTTTGTTGAAGGAGAAGACAACAGTTTGTTGGACGTGATGATCAATGACGATTCTCCTCATGCCGACAGAGAGTTGATGAATGAGTCGCTCTCCAAAGAAATTGACCGTGCTCTATCTACATTGAGCGATAGAGAGTATCAGATAGTAAGAAAATTCTTTGGGATAGGAGTGCCAGAAATGACTCTTGAGGAGATTGGAGAAGAGTTTGGATTGACACGTGAACGTGTAAGACAAATCAAAGAAAAAGCTATAAGAAGATTGAGATCCAATTCGAGAAGCAAATTGTTGAAAGGCTATTTAGGTTAAAACAACATTTTTGAAAAAACTATACTAAGGACAACTGGGCAATTGGTTGTCCTTTTTTATTTTTCTAATGACTTATCCACCAAAATAGAAACAGTAGCATCACCCGAGATATTGATTACCGTTCTGAGCATATCCAAAGGTCTATCGATCGCAAATATCAGAGCCAAACCAATTTCAGGAATACCAGCTTGTGCCAAAACAATAAGCAACATTACCATACCTGCACTTGGAACAGCCGCCGTGCCAATACTCGCCAAAGTTGCAGTGAGAATGATGCCCAACTGAACCGATATTGTCAAATCTAAGCCAAAAGATTGAGCTATGAAAATAGCAGCAACTGCCTGATAAAAGCTCGTGCCGTCCATATTGATTGTAGCACCAATAGGAAGCACAAAGTTGGCAACTTCTGAATCAACTCCTAAATGATTTTTCACTCTATCCATCGTAACGGGCAAAGTGGCTGCCGAAGAGCTCGTACTGAAAGCCAAAAGTTGTGCAGGAGCCATAGCCCGAAAATAAAAGCGGGGAGTTTTTTTTGTAAAAACATAAATCAATAACAGATAAAAACCCAACATAATAGACAAACCCAATATAACAGTCATTGCATACCACAACAAAGCAACAAACAACTCTGCATTGGGCGCCTCAACGACCAAAGCTGCCATTAACGCAAAGACCCCATAAGGAGCAACCTGCATAATCATATCAATCAACTTCAATATCACCTCATTGAAACTTTCAAAAAAATCTTTTGCAGGTTTTGCTTTCTCCTTAGGGATGAGCACAATGGCAATCCCAATAAAAATAGCAAACACAATGACTTGAAGCATATTTTTATTATTTGAAGCTGCTGACACAATATTATCAGGCACCAAATCTTCCAAAGCTTGAAGTGGTGCTCTATCTACCTGCTCAGATAGTTTTAACATCTCCCTGTCGGTGTCGCTACCATAGCTTATCAGCAGGCTCTCACGTGTTTCGGTAGAAATTGAATTTCCAGGTTTGATAACATTGGTAAGTACCAAGCCGAGCGAAACAGCAAACACAGTGGTAAATAGATATAATGCGATGGTTCTTAAACCCATACGCGACAGACTTGATATATCTTTCAAATTGGAGATACCCGATATCAATGAAACAAAAATAAGTGGAATAGCTATCAGTTTTAGGGCATTAATAAATATAGTACCAAAAGGTTTTATCCAGTTTCGGACAAAGAGTTCGGCTTTTGAGATTTCTAAAACTGAATCGCCAGTTTGCAGTATTACATACGATGACCCTAAAGGTGAGTAGAGAAGTAAAAAACTAAATAGTACACCAAAAAACAAACCAAGTATAATACGAATATGTAGTGCAAGCTTTCTCTTCTTCATTTTTTTTAGTGTTCAGATTGTCTAAATGTTTTTCATTTCAAACGCAAAAGTACAAAGATAAAAATATAAGATAAAAAATCAAAATGAGTCATCGTTAATAAACCGAACCTAAGCCATAAAATCAAAGAAATACTATTATCCTATTTTTTCCGTACATATAAATATCCTGAGTGAACTAACTGTTATAAACTTTGTTGTATAATCATAGTACAAACAAAAAAACAATAGATTTTGAATTATTTAGTAAAACAGATACGAGAGGCATTTTTCAACCCTATTCTTTATTTCTTACCAACATTGGTATTTTTAATAGGCAATGAATTTAGAGGTGTCGAATATGGTGTAAGCATCTCTTTCCCAATTGCTTTCGTTCTTGTTTTCTATATTTATTTCGCATATAAACGCGTGTTCTTTTGGCACGGTCTTTTTGCAACATTCTATCTTTTCTTGGTTTTTATCACCAGTCTAATAAGTGATTCATATCTTTTACAAAAACTGGTAGCTAAGCTCATTTTTATAATTTTTTTACTCATTGTTATATTAAGTAAAAACAAATTATCCAAAATAGCATCACAAACAGTTAGGTACAACTTACCAATGTCAACCAACGAAAATGAATTGGTGAAAATGTCAAAAGTTCTTTTGAGCATCACTTTGGCCTATTTTGCTGTTTGTCTGCTTTCAAATGCTTTTTTGTCCAAACTACCTGCAAATTTTGATTTTATATTAAAAAATATCTACGCATTTGCCTTGGTTTTTGTAGCAGTTACATATACTCTATTTACAATCAGTATAAGAAAGAAGTTGGAGCAAGAGGAGTGGCTACCAATAGTCAATGAACAGGGAGGTGTGATTGGTAGTGTGCAGTATCAAGAGAGTGCTAAAAGCGATGCGCGCTTGTTGCATCCCGTTTTGCGATTTTATTATATTCAAAATAATAAAATATTTTTGCAACAACGTAAACCTGATGATAGACACGAAGCTATGTGTTGGGATGCCTCGCTAAGTCGCAAACTGAGAATGACAGAGTCGGTGCAGTCGGTATTGAAAGATAGGTCGATAAAACTGTACAGCAAAGAACCCGAGTCAGTTAGTTTTCTGACTAACTATATCTATCGTGGCGAATTTTGTGACAATTACATCTATCTTTATATTAGTTGTAGGTGTGATAATTTGCAACCTCAAAAGGATGAAGTTTACGCTACAAAATGGTGGACAGTGAAGCAGATAGAGAGCGAGCTTGGTTCTGGTTTGTTCTCCGAACGCTTTGAGATAGAGTATGAAATGCTGAAAAGAACAGGCATATTGCAAGAAGAGTTCAAATGTAATTGTGATTGCAGATTACGCGAAACTGTTTATAAAAACATATTGAGCAGTGATGAAGAGTGATATTGAGATAATCAACTCATTTTCTTGGTTTTGAATGACAAAATATAAATCGTCACCAAAGAGGCGATAACAAACAAAATAATTTGCAGATACAGCTTATCGTTAATTACCCGAAAACCTGTGTAGAGAATGACCAACCACATCATTGACAAAGCAAAAATTTTTCCGTGAAGTGGAATAGATTTTTCTTCTCGAAAAGCTCGAATATAACTTCCAAAATATCGATGATTCAACAACCAGTTATATAGTTTCTCTGAACTTTTAGCATAAAGATAAGCTGAAATTAGCAAAAATGGCGTTGTGGGCAACACAGGTAGGAACACACCCACCACACCCAATCCAAATGATATAGAACCTAAAACAATAAAGAGATTTTTTTTCATATCCGAATTAACTCTTCTTTTTTGTTTTTGACTTCGCAAAAATAGTCCCAATTCCTTTGCCTATTTTTTGTGCAGCCTCCAAGCTTTTGCTCAATGGATCATCTGCAAAATCACTATATTGCTCAAAACCATAAGAGGTTGTTCCTTGCTGAGGATAAATAATTATACGGCTGTTTTTGGGGAAATGTCTCTCCAATTTGATAGGAATTTTCTCCATTACACCAATATGCGACATAGCTCCTTTTCGGGCGGATACAAGTGCTATTAAATCATCTTTTTCAATATCTCGTGCTAAAATCAAGAAATCTTCCCAATCATCAAAATCATTGGCTTTGATAGAGAGTTTAATTTTTGCACTTTCTAAGTAGCTATTTATCCCTTTGAGTGTGGCTTTATTGCTGTAAAGCTCAATGTCAGCACTCAACTCTCCCGATAATTGAGCCATTTTAAGTACCCATTGCTGGAAACCACTCTCATGCTCAGCTAATGGCGGTGCAATTATTACGATGCGTTTATGTAAATTAAGCGGCTGCGACATATTTGATATTACCAAAGTTTTATCGGTATTATTCAAAATATTATCCACTTTTTCACCAACTAAACGTTCAATAATTCCGGGTTTCTCGGGCCAACCAAGCACTATCATATCTGCCATAATTTCACGTGAAATGCGACTAATACCACTTGCTGCATTGTGATCAATGGTGGTGATAATTTCAACATTGGTTTCTGTTTCTGCACCTTGCATCACTATCTCTTCATATTTTTTCCGTATTTTCAACATATTTGCCTCCGCCTCTTCATCATTGGAAACAACGGTTAAAATCGATACTGGCTTTTTAGATTTTTTATCTTTGATATAGACAATAAATTGTAATATCTTCTCTATGTTATTGAGATTGGCGATGGGTAGCAAAATGCGCTCGCTACTTACATTGGTCTCTATATTTTCAGCTTCGTCTTCGGTTTCAATAATGATTTTCTTAGCAGCACGCTCAGTAGCAAAAGAGGCTATAACGCAAGTAATTAAAATAAGAATGATGGTACCATTTAATATATTTTCATCAATAATATTCGCATTGTAACCAACTAAAATAACAGCTAAGGTTGCAGCCGCATGTGCGCCACTCAAACCAAAAATCAACTGCCCTTGAGCACGGGTATATTTAAAGAAAATGCGTGCTAACATAGCAGCTAACCATTTACCAAAAATTGCAACCACCGAAAGAGTAAGTGCAATAACAATTGCCATTGGGCCACTTAAAATGACGGATACATTCACAATCATACCCACACTGATCAAGAAGAATGGAATAAACAAAGCATTCCCAATAAACTCAATGCGATTCATCAATGCGGATGAGTGAGGTATCAATTTGTTGAGTGCTAAACCAGCGAAAAAAGCTCCAATAATTGGTTCTACACCCGCAATCTCGGCCAAAAACGCTGAGAAAAACACTACTGATAGTACAAAAATATAGTGCGAATGTTTTTCACTTTCTAATTTTCGGAAAAACCATTTGGCTACTCTTGGTATGATAAGGAAGATGATTGCTGTAAAAATTGCCAACGAAACCCCTAAACGAATCCAAAACTCCTGACTAAGTCCTCCCTGACTACTCCCAACAATCACTGCTAAAATAATCAGAACAGCAGTATCTGTCAATATTGTTCCTCCAACTGTAATGGCAACAGCTTGATTTTTAGAAATTCCCATTTTGCTAACGATGGGATAAGCCACCAAAGTGTGTGTGGCAAACATACTGGCAGTGAGCAAACTTGTATTGAATGGATAGCCTAACACATAATGCATGACGGGATATCCAACTGCCAATGGAATAGAAAATGTTAAGAATCCAAACAGCAGACTTTTATTTCGATTTGCTTTAAATTCATTCAAATCGAGTTCGAGACCCGCTATAAACATAATATAAAGCAATCCTAAGGTTGAAAAAAGTTCTATAGAATCTTTTTCTATCACATTGAATCCATAAGGTCCAATGATAATACCCGATATAATCAAACCAATTATACCAGGAATATTGAGTTTTTTTAGTATCAATGGTGATAGCAATATGATAAAAAGCATCACCGAAAAAACTAATACAGGATTGGCCAAAGGCAATTCAAAACCTTCTATCAGCTGTTGGAAAAAGTCCATAAAACACTCATTTTAAAATTCAAAATTCAAATATAATTCTTTTTTATGGATTATCTATTCCCTAAATCAATATTATTCAATGAATCTATAAATTCAGATAACTTCAAAGATAGTTT
>CAYFRA010000032.1:0-20145 GCA_964345395.1 uncultured Paludibacter sp.
TAAAAACCCTTTGAAAGTGGGATAAAAACAGTAGAAGAGGGATATCTGTTTTCTGCTATTAATGTTCCAGCAACTGAATATATTTTGATTTCAGCATTATCTAAAAGTTGTAGCAATAAACCATCTTTAACCGAAATGATTGAAAAAGTACTTTTTACAGCACTGCTATTTTCTATGTTGCTAATGATTTGATAATAATCGCTGATGCGAATTTTATCGACATTGATACCTTTGGAGCTTGTTTCGTCTTTTGATATGCGTAATTTTAAAACACCAGGTTGATTAACAGCAAATTCATACTCTTTCCAAGTGCGTGTAATATTTTGTGAATGAGCCACGCGACTCCAGCTGACTCCCTCATCGTCTGATACAAAAAGAGCCAAGGCACCTCCACTGCTATCTTCTTCATAATTGCCAGCCCAAAACCGAACGTATCCGATTCCGTTATTTTTGCTCTCTTCCATTTGGATATAGCCAGCATCTCCTGTTGCTCCATCGGTTAGTCGAATACGTGCAGCAGCTCGCTCCCATTTTTGATCTTTTCCTGTGTCACCCAATGTTGCCCCTTTAAACAACCAATTACCGGAATCACCTTCATATATGCCACCAGCAAAAGTGAACTCACTGCTCGCTGGCGTATATGCTTTTTTCTTATCAAAATCTTCATAAAAATTCCAATGAGCGGCTTCGTTGTAGAGAGCTTGCTGATCTGTAATCTGGAAATAGCTAATATCTTTTATGCCGGGTAAGCCAAAATATTCTTTGATTTTCCCTTTTACGATAGCTTGTTTACGCCAATATTCGGGATTTTCGATCAAATCACCGTAATTGTCTTTGGATTGAATGGGCATACATTTCTTTATATCCATCTCAGACGGATTGTCAGCAAGTAAATAAGAAAGTGTACCATCAAAAGGAGGTGCTATTTCAAAGAAATATTTTCCATTGCTATAATCTCGCATCTCGCCTACGATATATCCTTGCACGAAAAACTCTTGTGAAGTGTTTTTCACTTTTATTGCCTCTGACACTGTATAAGGTTTGTTAGCAGTTCCATCACCAGCAAAGGCAACTGAGTAAATGATGGCAAAAAACACCAAGCTGAATATATATTTTTTCATGTTGATATGATTGATTAATTAATTGTTTGGTTTTAATTAGATTGAAAAATGGAGACAAAAATATAAAAATTAATTGAATAAATATCTTTTCTAAATAGTTAAATACAAATATATTTTGCTCGTTTTTGTGCTTACAACTGGCTGATCAAGAATCTGATAATTATTTTCTATATTACTCCTATTTTTCTCTGTGAATTTTTTAAAAAATAATTCTTTACCAAAACTCAGATTTTCATGTTTAAACTGATTTTTAAATAACATTCTGTATCTTTGCAGGCAAAAATTGAGTGAACTCTTTTTTGCTCTTTTTTGTTATAATCATTTATTTTAGAACCATTAATATTTTTAATATTATGATTTACATTGTAAACCAATCAAACAAACCCGATTTTAATATAGCTTTGGAGGAGTATTGCTTCAAAAATCTAAAACAGCACGAAAATATTTTCATTTTATGGATCAATGAGCCCTCTATCATTATTGGTAAACATCAAAATGCCATTGAGGAGATCAATGCAGAGTATGTGAAAGAGCACGGAATCAATGTTGTGAGGCGTATATCGGGTGGGGGTGCAGTCTATCACGACCACAACAATCTGAATTACACCATCATTTCAAATGAAGAGAAAGGGGCAGATTTTGACTTTAAGACGTTTTCAAAACCTGTGATTGATACCCTGAATGAGTTGGGTGTTGATGCCGAGTTTTCTGGAAGAAATGATATTTTGATTGATGGAAAAAAGATTTGTGGCAATGCACAAGCTTATATCAAAGGGCGAATAATGCACCATGGCTGCTTGCTATTTGATACCGATTTGAGCGTTTTATCAAAAGCATTGGAGACTCCTAAGGATGTGATAAAATCAAGCTCAACCAAATCTGTGCGAAGTGCAGTAGATAATATATTGCCCAATCTGCCCGAAAAACTTACAGTAGAGCAATTCTCAGAGAAGATATTGGAGCATATGAAAATCAAGTTTCCCGAAATGACAGAGTATAAGCTGTCTGATAAAGAGTTGGAGGAGATCGAGTCGATTAGGGCTTCGAAATTTGGCTCTTGGGATTGGAACTGGGGGCAGTCGCCTAAGTTTGATATAGACCGTCACTCAAGATACAGTGCTGGAAAAATACAGGTTTTTGCCAATGTGAAAAATGCTGTTATCCAAGATATTAAATTTTACGGAACATTTTTTGGGAACAACAGCAATTTGGATGAAGTGGAAACGCATCTGATTGGCACCAAATATAACTCGGATGATGTGCAAGCTCGTTTGGCACAAATCAGCTACAATGATTATTTTGCAGGCTTCAGTTTAGAAGAGTTGACAAAATCGATTGTTGATTAAACATTTATGATGTGAAAATAAAATACAGGTCAAAATAGTTGTTTCTATTTTGACCTTTTTATATTGGATAATAGTCGAATAATCAGAAGTGAAATAACTGGGATAAATGCGATGTTTGCACTCTGCACTTTCAGCAGCAAAAGAATCAGAGCAAGCAGCAAGCATACGAATATGGCTATCTGCAACCACATAATCCAAGCTGTTTTTTGTTTTTTCCAAATAGAGAAGCTTAGAATTAAAAAGAGAGGATTCATCCAGAGTAAATTGATATTTGAATTGACTAAAGGGTGGATGGAAAAAAACATCAGATAAAAGATTATCACGCCACCGATGCCCACAACCAAGTATAGCATTGAGTCGAATAGTGTGAAGCGTCTTTTTTTTATCAGTTCAAAAATTGTAATAATCACTCCGATAATTAACAAAATAGCTGCAACAAGCAGGGGCTTCAACAAGTCGGCTATGTTTGATTTTTCTTGCTCAAGTTTTTCTACCAAAAAATGACTTTCAGATATGAGGCTGTCATCTGTAAGCCTACTCTCTATTTTTGCATCTTCCATTTGTAGTTGAAGGATTTCGGGTAAGAACATCGCTTCGTAGTTGCTTGCCAATTGGTCTGCCTTGCGTCCAAAAACCAGGTCGATGCCAAACATCATCCAGCTATCTTTACCAGCATATTGTGCAACCCATTGACGGAATGATTTCTCTTCCATTTCGTTTGTTGTTTGGTAGTTGATGTGCCCGTCAAAAAGCTCAAAAATAAAATCTCTTGGGCGGGTTGAGCAGTTGTCATAGATGAAATTGTAGAGGTACTCTCTATTTTCAGGGAGGTTGTTTAGCATGATTCGATCAACAATCTGCTGCTTTCCTACTGAGTCTAAATTCAAAACTTGCTCTGTTACACTTGAGTTTCGTTGCTTGTAGCTTTCTAAAAAATAGTAAGTAGGATGAATACCTAAGAGGTAATAGGTTTCTCCTTTCACAAATTTGTAGTAGAAATTGGGTTTGTCAAAATCAAAAAGCCCCCAATTGGCTACAATATCTACATTTTGAGCTTCGTCAAAAATCCGAATCGCACTATGCCCAAATTTTTCGTAACCTGCAGGACCAGGTGAGCAAGTGAGTAAACTGATTTGGGTGTTGTCGCTTATTTCAATATGTTGAGAAAAGAGTATCGAGGGAGCTAAGCAGATAAGACAGAGCAGTATGAGTTTTGGCTTAATCATTTTATCACTAAAAAATAATCAACAAAATAGTTTTTTTAAGTCTTCAAAGATAATGAAATATATGGAAGTGTCAGCAGGCTTAATTAAAAAACTTTTGAAAATCGTTATCGAAAATTAGGCTATAATGAACCAAAATATATTTAGTTGGTTGATTTTGAGGTTTAATCTTGTTAAATAATTGATGCTAAAATTGCTAACTCTTATTATTTTTATAAATTTGTGTTCTAAAACATATTTTTTAAACATAAATTCATTATTCGATGGCAAAGAAACTTCATATTGACAAACTGCAATTAGAAGAGATCATAACATTTTGGGATGTGCTCACTGCCGACGAACGTAACTATATACGCAATATCTATGTTGTGAAGCAATATAGAAAAAATGAAATTATCCAGAAGGAGGGTGAAAAACCATCCGATTTGATGATTGTTGCATCAGGGATTGTGAAAGTATATAAAACAGGAAGTAATGATCGTCAGCAAATTGTTCGCATCTTGAAAACGGGTGAACATTTTGGTTTTCGAGCTATCATTGCCAATCAAACGAACAACACTTCGGTTATTGCATTTGAAAATGCCATTATTGTTTCGATAGATTCGGCCAGTTTTATTTCCATCCTAAAAAACAACAACGCTTTTTGCTACCGCTTTTTAGAAGAGTTAGCTTATGATTTAGCTGAGTCAGATAGACGTGCTTTAAGTTTGACACAAAAACATATCAGGGGAAGATTGGCAGAAGCTTTGATTACGCTAAAAGACAATTATGGTTTAGAGGCCGATGGTGCAACTATCAATATCTATCTATCACGGGAAGATTTGGCTAATTATTCTAATATGACCACCTCAAACGCAATACGAACTTTGGCCAGTTTTGTTCAAGATAAAATGGTAACTGTGGATGGTCGGAAAATTAAAATTATCGACTATGATGAGTTGAAAAGAACAAGTAGGTTAGGATAGCATTTTACTGAAACTTCATTTCTTAAAAACTACTTCTATATTTTTATACACAATTATACAGAATAAAATGACCGCAAGCGAAATACATAATTCATACAAACAGATTCTCAATTTGCTTGTAAATTGGAATTTGAATGAAGCATTTCATAAAACCGAAACCTTAGTTCGACTACTCAATATACAGTCTTATACGCAGAGCTTTGAGCATATAACAAGCACCTACAAATACCTTCTACACTACTTTATGAAAGGTGTGACTGACCCTGAAAGAAATTTTGTATTGAGCAAAATTGTAAACAATACATTTGTGTTGGTTTCACAGGTGAGGGATGAGTTGCTGACCATCAATTCAAATAATTTTGAATTTACGCAAAAAAGATTTTTCCCTCATCGTAGCGTTATGCCCTTTGCTGAATTGCAACAAAAGATAGAAAGGAAAGAGCTACTGGCTGAGCTGCATGAAGATCATCCACAATTTGAAAATTTGAAACAAAATATACAGCATGACTTTGAAGCTGCTTCACAGTATCTGTTCTATTATGTGTGGTTGAGTTCCAATTTTGATTCGCCAGAAATGAAGAATTTGATTTTGCAGATATTGAGTGATGATGGAGCAGAATCCTCCCTGAAAGCTTTGCTTATATCGGCTTTGACGTTGAATGTGTGGCGTACTTTTGACGAAAATCGAATTATGATGCTTTTTGATGCACTTGATTCGGATGATGTGGAGGTAAGACAGCGCGCCTTTGTAGGCTTGGCATTTATACTCACAAAATACAATAGGTTTCTATCTTTCTTTCCAAATATTCGCAATCGCTTGGTTGTATTTATGGACAGAAAATCTTCGTTTGAAAGTTTCAAAGGTGTATTTCTACAAATCATAGCAACAAACGAAACAGACGAAATCACTAAAAAAATGCAAGAGGAGATTTTTCCTGAATTGATGAAGTTGCGACCGCTGATTGATGAGGGGCTGAATGATGACAAAAAAATAGGTTTCGATGAGTGGGGTGAGATCAACCCTGATTGGCAAGAGATGATTGAAAATAGCGATGTAGCAGATATTTTGCAAGAGTTTGCTGAGCTTGAAATGGGAGGTGCAGATGTCTATATGAGTACATTTTCGATGCTCAAATCGTTTCCTTTTTTCAACGAATTTTCCAATTGGTTTTTGCCTTTTGACACATTAAATTCAAATGTATCAGATCTGTTTTCCGATGGTGACAAATCTTTGATATCTACTTTTGTTCAATCTAATGCGATGTGCAATTCCGACAGATACTCATTCTGTTTGAGTGTTTTGCAGATGCCAGAGTCGCAGCGTGGTATGATGATGGGCTCATTTGGTGATGCAGCCGAACAGATAGAAGAAGCCAATAAGGATATGGCAATGCTTGAGCCAAATAAAAAAGAAGAAATAGTCTCTAAGCACTATATTCAAGATTTATTTCGCTTCTTTAAACTCAATAATCGGGCTCATGATTTCACAAATCCATTTAAAACCTCTTTGATTATTCATAAAACCCATCTTTTCAATCTTTTGGCTGCCGAAGGTGATATCAAGCGAATTGTGGCGGAGTTCTATTTCTCTAAAAAGCTATATACACAAGCTATTGAGCTGTATGAAGAGTTGGAGGGTGATGGTGAAGCGAGTGCAGAAATTTATCAAAAGCTCGGTTATGCTTATCAGCAAAATTCGCAAATAGAAAAAGCGTTGCACGCTTACAAACGCTCTGATTTGATTAAACCCGATGATTTTTGGACTAATCGAAAAATTGCATTTTGCTACCGCTTGCTCAACGATGCAGAAAATGCCCTGCTCGCTTATCGACATGCTGATTATATCAAACCCGGTAATTTGTCGGTTCGATTGCAAATTGTAAATATGTTGGTTGAGTTGGAAAGATTCGAGGAGGCTTTGGCAGAACTGGATATACTAAACAATGAAAACAGGGATAATCCTAAGCTTCTGCGAGCAACAGTAAAAACTGCATATGCAGCAAAAGATATCGCAAAAGCGGCCTATTTTTCTTCTGTTTTGGTAGATAGTGGTGACGTTGGAGCTGAAGATTATATCCTTGCTGGTTTGATAGATTGGAATTTGAATAAAAACAGTGCTGCTATCGAGCATTTCAAATTTGCTTTGAAGCATTTGAATGGTGACACCCATAAATTTTCTCAATTATATCACTCATTCAAAGAAATTGCAATTAAGAATGGCATTGATGTCGTTGAGTTGCAGTTAATTGCAGATGGTTTGTCGTCTGAATTTTGAAAACACCCAATTTGAGTTGTGTGATAAAGCAATAAATAGCGTATATTTGCAGGCGAAATAAAAGTAATAATTGGATATGAAAAAGGAATATTCTTTCGATGAATTATTAGCTAAAGCAGCCTCATATTGTGCTATTTCCGAACATAGTATTTCGGAGGTAGATGCCAAACTGCAAAGATGGGAGGTGGATAGTGAACTTCGTGAAAAAATTATCGAGCGATTGATAGAAGATGATTTTATCAATGAGAAGAGATATAGTAAAGCTTTTGTGCATGACAAGTTTAGACTGAACAAGTGGGGAAAAATTAAAATTTCGATGGCACTTGTAGCAAAGGGCTTACCCAAAGAGATAATCAATGAAGCTTTAGAAGATATTGATGAAGGAGAGTATAACGAGCTGTTGGCTGCGATTTTGAAATCGAAGCTTAAAACGATAAAATACAACTACGAATACGAACGACAAGGAAAACTGTTTCGATATGCCCAAGGGCGTGGATTTGAATCAGATGCGATAAGCAATGCCTTGCGTCACTTGTTATAGTTGCGAGTCAATTCCCAGGCAAGCATCGCTTTTTTTCGCCCTGCTCCCCAGTGATATCCTCCCAACTCGCCACTGCTCCTCACTACGCGGTGGCAGGGGATGATGTATGAAATGGGGTTGCTACCAACCGCTGTTCCCACAGCTCTCGAAGCCAAGGGGGAGCCGATAGCTTCGCCGATTTGAGCATAACTTAGCAAACTGCCAATAGGTACTTGAAGAAATGCTTGCCACACTCGGCGTTGAAAATCTGTACCGTTGAGGTGAAGCGTAATCTCTTTTTCAGTTTGGCAATGATTTTCAAAATATTCTTTTACCAATTCGATATGATGATTGGATTGCTCTTCAAATTTTGCCTTCTGGAATCTTTTTTTCATATCTTCAAAGAGCAATTCTTTATCACTCAAAAAGCCCAAAAAGCAAATTCCAATTTCTGTTGATGCAATCAAACTAAGGCCAAATAGAGTTTCTGCATATTGATAATTGATGTTTAGTTTTGAAAAGCCGTTGATCATCTCATCTTTACTCATCATTTTTAGCGTAAAAGGAGTGTTTTGAGGCGTGGATAAATTCAGCCCTTTGCTCTTTTCTAAGTTTTTACGAATAGATGAGTCAGAGATTATTTTCAAAGTGTTGAGAATAGAGAGGCCACTCCAATCTCGAAATAGTGCTTCAGCCTTTAAATCAAATTGATTAAACAACTCATTATGTTCAATGTGATTGCGTTTGGGGTATAAGGCTTCTAATGTTTTGGCTATTTGCTCAAAAGAGTGCTGTATCTGCATAATCATTTCTTTTTATTTAAAAACTATTTAGAACTTGCTGAGTCAAATTTATATTTGATGTTTGCCTCACTCAACTTTCTGATAATCTCCAAGTTTACTGCTGTCAGGGTGTCGTTGATCACTTTATGATTTACAATGTAATAGCTAAATTCGATGCCAAATATGGATGCCCCAATATCATTGAAACTTACAGCAGTACCTAATTTTGATATATTGCTGTTATCTTTTGCAATTTGCTTCAATATCTCCATTAGCTCTTCAATCTTATCGGGGTGTGTGCTTTGTTCCAAATTGATTTTCACGCTGACCCGATGTCCTTTTGCAACTGATATATTGGTAACAGCACCCTCAACAATTTTGAAGTTGGGGATGGTGACAATTTGCCTATCTTTGTTTTTGATTTTTGTGCTTCGAATACCGATATCTTCTACGCTTCCTTCAAACTCACCAATTTTAATATAATCACCAATTTTGAAGGTGGAGTCAGTGAAAATGGTGAATCCACCAAAAATATTCTTTACCGTATCTTGTGATGCCAATGCAATGGCTATACCGCTAAGCCCCAGGGCTCCTAAAATTGCAGTCAAACTCAGCCCAACATTATTGAGTGCAGTAATTATACCAACAGTCCATAGCACTGCAGTAACAATTTTGCGTAGCATTTGCACATAATGCTTGTTATTGTAAATTGCTTGTTTTTCGTCTTCTTGCTTCTTTTTCTTTTGGGCAAAATATTCAACCAAAATGCCATTTATCAGATGCACAACAAACCACGTAATATTCAGCACGGTTAATATCTGATACGATTTGTAGAGCCCATCGCTGAAAGCTTCGCCCAATTCCAATCGGCGTAATGCAACCCATATTCCGATAAGAATAATTCCAACTTTTAGTGGTGTTTTCAGTGTGCTTACTAAAATATTATCATAATAATTGGAAGTACGCTCCGCCAAAGGTTTTAGAAATCTCTTGCGCAAAGTGCTTATCAATGCACTGATAACAAATGCAATTGTTAGGATGAGCAATGAGATAAGCCAATCTTGTAGGGTGTTGTTGTAATATGTTTGTTCTAAAAAAGAGTTCATAGAATTTGTCGTTAAAAGAATTGAAGGATAATGACAAAAGTAATCTTTTTAATAGAGAAATAAAAATCAGTTTGATTTATCATCCGATCAATAACCAAGTCGTATCAAATCAGAAATCGAATTTATCTTGATGCTCTGCCAAAAGTGAACAAACAGATTGATATCTTTGAGCAGAAAAAACAAAACAACAATGAGCAAAATGCCATACACTCCACCTGCAATGTGGGCTATGTGGTTGATGTTTCCTCCATGGTTTTTAGTGAGATAGATGGAAATTATCACATAAATAATCCCAAACAAAAAAGCGGGGAGGAAGATAGGAATAAACATCAAGCCCATATAGCTCATCGGATTTACCAAAATAAAAGCAAACACAACAGCCGATACAGCTCCTGATGCACCTAAACCACGATAAGCATAATTGTTTTTCTCTTTGATGTAGGTCGGAATAATCGAAACAACAAGTGCACTCAAATAGAAAATCAGGTAGAGAATAATCCCCAATTGTGTACCAAAACTACCAACTAATAAATTTTCAATGACTGTTCCAAAGAAATAGAGTGTCAGCATATTGAAAATCAAGTGGGTATAATCAGCGTGTAACAAACCATAGCTGACCAATCTTATCCATTCACCCTTTACCACAGCGGGAGGATAAAAAATGTACTTTCCCATCAAGTTGCTGTTTTTGAATGCCTGAACAGATACAACTGAGGTTAAAGCAATAATAATTAATGTAACCATATCATTGTTGTTTTATCAGTTTGTAGCCATATTTTCTCTCTCCATATTTCCCCTAACAAAGGAGAAAAACACCCCCACCACACTGATTGCAGCGAAAGTTAGAAATCCCCAATGCATCACTTGCACAAATAGTTTTTCTGAAACTTGCTCAATCGTTTGGCCATCAAATAGGGTGGCAATATAGACCATTACGATAGTCATACTTGTTATTTGACCAATAACACGCATAGAGGCCGCAGAACCAGATGCTTGGCCATATTGAGAGCGTTTTACCGAGCTCATTATGATATTCATATTGGGCGATGAGAATAGAGCAAAACCTGTACCTACCCACACCAAGATGATCACAATGAGCCATATAGGTGTGGTAGCTGTGAAAAACGCCATAGCTGCTAAACCCAAACCACACATCGCCATGCCTGTAGTAGCAAAATAGCGAGGTTGGTAAATGTCAGATAGCCTTCCCATAAATGGAGAGAGCAGGGTCATCATCACTGGTTGTGCTATCAAAATCAAGCCAGCTTGCTGAGGTGTAAGTGCTTTAACTTTTTGGAGGAAAAGACTCAGAAAAAACACGATGGCATAGGTTGAACTGTAATTGATCAAGGCTGCTAAATTGGAAAAAGTAAACATCCGATTTTTTGTGTAGAGATTGGTGTCGATAATAGGGTTAATCGCTTTTTTCTCAACAAACCAAAAGAGTATCAACGAACTAATTCCACCCGCCAACATAGTCCATCCGTGAATAGCAGGTATTTCGGATGAGCCGTAAACCAAAAGAATCAATCCAAGCATAAAAAACAATAAACCTTTGATATCATTGCCTTTGGTTTTAGCCTCTTTTTTATCTTTGTCTAAAAACCGAAAAGCAATGATGGTAACTATCAAACCAATGATTGCACTCACCACAAATATCGAACGCCAGCCCAATTGCTGTGTGAGCATCCCTCCCACGAAAGGTCCAAAAGATAAACCTAAATAGACACCAGAAACCGACATGCCAATCACTTGTCCACGTTGTTTTGGGGGGAATGAAGAGACCAAAATTGCTTGTCCGGTGGTGCTGGTAAAGGCCGCTCCTACGCCTTGCAAAAATCTTGAAACGATGAGCCACAATCCCGTTGGTGCTATTGCACTGGTGATAGAAGAGAGGGTGAAAATAACAACTCCTATCTTGAATAGCTTTGCTACGCCTGAGCTATCACCCCATTTACCCGAAGGGAGAAGAAATATAGCGGTAGAAAGTAGAAAAGAGGTGATGACCCAGCTAAGCATGATGGCACTCATATCGAATGTTTTTTCAATTGCTGGTAGGGCTATATTGATGGAGGAGATTAAAAACGACCCCATAAAAGAGGTGATTGCAACAATTAGAAGTATCGAAACTTGTTTACGTGTCCAACTCATAAATTCTAAATAATAATACAAATTGCAAAGTTAAGTTTTTAAAGCTTTTAATCAGGATATAATGAGTTAAATATAGATAAGCGATTATATTTTTGTAACTTTGCAAATTCTTATTTGTATAGAAATAAACTCTTTATCTCTATCCTGTTTTTAATGTTTAATTCAAGTAAATTGTTTTATTGATGACAAAGCGTACTTTAGTTACTTCTGCCCTACCTTATGCTAATGGGCCTATTCATATTGGACATTTGGCTGGTGTTTATGTCCCTGCCGATATTTATGTTCGTTATCTTCGACTCAAGGGCGATGAAGTCCTTTTTGTTGGTGGCTCCGATGAACACGGTGTGCCTATCACCATCACAGCTCGAAAAGAAGGAGTTACTCCACAAGATATTGTTGATAGATACCACAATGTAATAAAAAATGCTTTTGAAGATTTTGGGATTACATTTGATGTCTATTCCCGCACCACTTCACAAACACATCATCAAGTAGCTTCCGATTTTTTTAAAAAGCTGTATGACAACAAACAATTTATTGAACAAACTACCGAGCAGTATTATGATGCCGAAGCAAAACAGTTTTTAGCCGATAGATACATTACTGGTACTTGTCCTCATTGTCATAACGAGGGGGCTTATGGAGATCAATGTGAATCTTGTGGCACATCACTCAATGCAACTGATTTGATCAATCCCAAATCGACCATTAGCGGCAGCACACCTATGATGCGCGAAACTAAGCATTGGTATTTGCCGCTTGACCAACATCAAGAGTGGCTTTCGAAATGGATATTAGAGGAGCATAAAGAGTGGAAACCCAATGTGTATGGACAGTGCAAAAGCTGGTTGGATATGGGTTTGCAACCTCGTGCTGTTAGTCGCGATTTGGATTGGGGTATTCCTGTTCCAGTGGAAGGTGCCGAGGGCAAAGTGCTTTATGTTTGGTTTGATGCACCGATAGGTTATATATCCAACACAAAAGAGCTATGTGATGCTCAACCTGAAAAATATGGACAATGGGAAACTTGGTGGAAAGATAAAGATACACGCATGTTACACTTTATCGGAAAAGATAATATCGTTTTTCATTGCATCGTGTTTCCAGCTATGTTGAAAGCGGAGGGCTCTTTTATTTTGCCCGATAATGTTCCTGCAAATGAGTTTCTCAACTTAGAGGGCAATAAAATTTCCACTTCACGCAATTGGGCTGTTTGGCTTCATGAATATTTGGAAGAAATGCCCAACAAGCAAGATGTGCTTCGCTATGTGTTGACAGCGAATGCTCCTGAAACAAAGGACAATGACTTTACGTGGAAAGATTTTCAAGCACGCAACAACAATGAGTTGGTAGCTATTTATGGAAATTTTGTCAATAGAGCTTTGGTGCTTACCCACAAATATTTTGATGGTAAAGTACCCGCTTTAGCTGAATTGACAGATTATGATAAACAAACTTTAGCCGACTTTGCTGATGTGAAAACCGAGGTTGAACGCCTTTTGGATACTTTCCATTTCAGAGATGCACAAAAAGAGGCGATGAACTTGGCACGCATTGGAAATAAATATTTAGCAGAAACCGAACCTTGGAAATTGGCTAAAACCGATATGGAGCGTGTAGCTACAATTTTGAATATCAGTTTGCAGCTAACTGCTAATTTAGCCATTGCTTTTGAGCCTTTCTTGCCTTTCTCATCCGAAAAACTTCGCAAGCTAATTGCTTTTGAAAACTTTTCTTGGAATGATTTGGGTAAAATGAATTTGCTACCAGCAGGTCATCAGATCAATCAAGCAGAGCTTCTGTTTGAGAAAATTGAAGATGAAACTATCGAATATCAAGTGCAAAAACTACTCAAAACCCGAGAAGAGAATGAAAGCACAGAGCACAAGCCCAATGCCATCAAAGATGCTACAAGTTTTGATGAATTTATGAAAATGGATATTCGAGTGGGCACAGTTTTAGAGTGCAACAAAGTACCCAAAGCTGATAAGCTGCTTCAGTTTCGTATAGACGATGGTTTGGGAGGGCGAACAATTCTTTCAGGAATAGCAGAGTTTTATCCCAATCCCGAAGAATTTGTAGGAAAACAGCTGCTCTTTATTGCCAATTTTCCACCAAGAAAACTGAGAGGTATTGATAGCGAAGGGATGATACTTTCGGCTGAAAACCCAGATGGAACATTGACTGTGATAGAACCGAGTGTTCCCTTAAGCAATGGCTCGCAGATAGTATAATACTATTTTTGAATATAAATAAAATAAGCTCTTACTCTTTTAAAAAGGGTAAGAGCTTGTTTTGTTTTTAGCTCCCTATATGGTCAGTCTAATCCGATTATTCACCACAAAAACTTGTCATAGCAAATAGATCGTTGATGAGAAAATTTGATGCGTAATCTGGGTTAATCAAAAAAAAGAAGTTTGAGAGTAAACCCTCAAACTTCTTCTTAAAATTTATTGATATATTGCCTCGCAAAGAAGCAATCAAATGAGAAATCAATTATGCTTTGCCTGCACTACCCAATACGTGTTTGGTTTTGTGCATATAAAGCTGTTTCAACGATTCACGAGCAGGACCTAAATATTTGCGAGGGTCAAACTCAGCAGGGCTGTTGGCAAATACTTCACGAACAGCAGCAGTCATTGCCAAACGGCCATCAGAGTCGATATTCACTTTACAAACTGCTGATTCAGCAGCTTTACGAAGTTGCTCTTCGGGGATACCGATTGAATCTTTCAGAGCACCACCATATTTGTTGATAGTTTCTACATGTTCTTGTGGAACAGAAGAAGAACCGTGTAAAACGATTGGGAAACCAGGAATACGTTTCTCAATCTCTTCTAAAATATCAAAACGAAGTGGGGGAGGAACCAATCGACCTTCTTCATCACGTGTGCATTGCTCAGGAGTAAATTTGTTAGCTCCGTGTGAAGTTCCTATTGAAATAGCCAATGAATCAACACCGGTACGAGTTACAAAATCTACAACCTCATCAGGCTCTGTGTAAGTGCTGTGTTCAGCCACTACGTCATCTTCGATACCAGCTAAAACACCCAACTCGCCCTCTACAGTGACATCATGTTGATGTGCATATTCTACCACTTTTTTGGTAAGTGCTACGTTCTCTTCGTATGGTAGGTGCGAACCATCTATCATTACTGATGAGAAGCCCATATCGATACAATCTTTGCAAAGCTCAAAACTGTCACCGTGGTCTAAGTGCAATGCGATTGGAATTTCGTAACCCAATTCTTTTGCATATTCTACTGCACCTTGTGCCATATAGCGAAGTAAAGTTTGGTTGGCATATTTGCGAGCGCCGCTTGAAACTTGAAGAATCACTGGTGATTTTGTTTCGACACAGGCAGAAACAATTGCTTGTAATTGTTCCATATTGTTGAAGTTGAATGCAGGAATTGCATATTTACCTTCAAAGGCTTTTTTAAACATCTCACGGGTGTTTGATAAGCCCAAGTCTTTGTAACTGATCATAATCTTTTTTGTTTAATAGTTAGAGATTCTAATTACCTAAATTTTACCTATTGAAGCTGCAAAATTACTCATTTTTTGGCAATTGTACAAGTTAAAAGGCTTCATTTATTGATACATTTTATCAATCTCTCGTTGATATTTTTGCATTATTACTGCACGTCTTATCTTCAATGTGTTGGTCAATTCTCCTGTTTCGATAGTAAATGGAAATTTGATCAATGTGAATTTTTTTATCATCTCAAAATGAGCCATTCCTGCCTGATGTTCTGCAATACGTTCTTCTATCAGTTTGTAGATTTCGGGCAATTCAATTAGCTCTTCGGTAGTGTTGAATTGAAGATTTTGCTCTTTAGCATATTTCTCCAACAAAGGTATGTTGGGAGAGATGATGGCTGTTACAAAGTTTCGTTCATTACCTATGACAGCAACTTGCTCAATATATTTGTCTTTACCCAATCGAGTCTCAATCTCTTGAGGAGCAATATATTTTCCATTCGATGTTTTGAATAGGTCTTTGATACGCTCTGTGAGTACGATATATTCACCATCTTTCAAATAGCCAGCATCACCGGTGCGGAACCAACCATCTTCCGTAAATGCAGCCTTATTTGCCTCTTCGTTATTGAAATAGGCTTTGGTAATTGTTTTTCCTTTCAGCAGTATTTCATTATCCTCACCAATTTTCACCTCCACGCCAGGCATGTATCGTCCTACTGTTCCAATGCGATATTCGTCTTCAAAACAACTCACAGTTGCGGTGGTTTCGGTAAGTCCATAGCCATAAATCAAAGGCAGTCCCATGCTTTTGAAAAAGAGAAGAATTTCATTGGATAATTTGGCACCAGCAACGGGAAGTCCTTTTGCATTGTTCACTCCGATGGTTTCTTTTAACTTTGAAAAAACAAGTTTATCGGCAATCTTATAGCGTGCTTTCAGCCAAGCAGACGGTTCTTTAGCTTTTCTCAAATAATCGATATTATATTTTTTCCCAATAGCCATCGACCAAGTTACGATAGCCAATTTAAGCGGTGAATAACTTGCCAGCACTTCTTGTACGCCTATGGCTACTTTTTCCCAGAAACGTGGTATGGCAGTCATCAACGTAGGACGAACATCTTTAAGCGTGGTTTGAATCTCAGCAGGATTGTGATTGATATAAAGCGTAGCACCTAAATAGAGCAGTAGGTAGCACCACATTCTTTCAAAAACGTGTGTTAACGGCAAAAACGCCAAAGAGACATCCTGATCGTTTAGTTGGGGTAGCCTGATTTGATGGATTCGCATAGCCTCATCAAACATCTCGTTGGTCATCACCACACCTTTTGGATTGCCTGTTGTTCCTGATGTGTATATCAGACAAGTCATATCCTCCACAAGGCTTTCTGATTGTCTTTTTACTATCTCGTCATCATTGCTTAGCTCCTCACCCAACACCAGTAATTCATCAAAATAGATTGAGTTTACTGAGTTATCCAATTGGGTGTCACTCTCAAATACAATAATCTGTTTGATATGTTTGGAGTTTTTCATCGTTTCAACCGCAATGTCATACTGCTTTTGTCCACCTACAAAAATCAGTTGAGACTCAGAATCGTTGGTGATAAACTCCACTTGTGATTGCGAAGATGTGGGATAAATGGGTACAACGACAGCTCTGATTGAGAAAGCAGCAAAGTCAACAATCAGATTTTCCGATTTGTTTTGTGAAAACTGCGCTATACGCATTTGTGATTCTATGCCAAGATGCACAAGCATTCTGGCAACATATCGAACTTTATCGTTAAACTCTTCCCAGTTTAGCGATAACCAAGGGTCTGTAAGCTTGTTTCTGTCGTAAATAACAGGTCGCTTTCCATATTTCTCAGCTTGAATTTCAATCAATTTTGAGAATTTTTTTTCTTTTTCCATTGCTTTGAATTTTTTTAATGGATAATATTTTATATTCAATGACGTTATTTTGAGCGATAGTACATTGTATTTAAACAATAAAAATCGATGTTATGTTCTGTATTGGATAGAAAATGATCACAATAGTTTAATTATTTTCCAAAATAGATAAACTTAGTCGTGCAGCCTCCTGATGCGACTCTTTCTTGCTTTTTCCCTTGCCTGTGGCATATGGTTTTTGGTCAATAAAAACTTGTGTTGTAAAAATCTTTTTGTTGTTATCGGCTTTCAACTCTTCGATCAATTTAAACTCTAAATCTAAATGGCGATGTTGGCACCATTCGAATAAGAGAGATTTGTAATTGTGAGTCTCAGCAATTGACTCTTCAAGCTCCCGATAAGCTGAGATTACTTTATCAACAATAAAACTTCGACAAACTTCAAAACCCATATCTAAATAAATAGCACCTATCAACGCTTCGAAGGCACTACCCATAATATGTGTATCATTTTGATTTTTTACACTCTTTTCGGCAATTAGAAGCTTGTTTAAACCAAAGTATTGTGAAATTGCATTCAATGATTCCCGCTTAACTATGGCTGATCGCTGTTTTGTTAAAAACCCTTCTTGTTCTTGCTCATACTGTTTATAGAGATAATCAGAAATCACCAAGTTTAGTGCAGCATCTCCCAAAAACTCCAAACGCTCATTGTTGATCAATGTGCCATTGGCACCTTTAAGTGATGACGAGCCATGCCTCAAAGCCAATCGGTAAAGAGAGTAATTGTTTGGCTTATATCCCAAAAGCTTTTTTAAAAATAAATAGGATTTATGGCGTTTTTGCACCACAAATCCTATCATATTAATTTTTCTCTTTTTCAAATTGAAAATTTTTTAATTGCTTAGGTGATAATATCTTGCAATTATAAGCTATTATTTTCAATTTTCAAAGAAGATTTTGTATTTAAGTCAAAAAACTTATATTTTTTTGAAAATGATACAAGCATTATGTCCACCAAAACCAAAAGTATTGGATAAGACTGTATTCACATTACGCTCTTGGGCTTTGTTGAATGTGAAATTTAACTTGTAGTCTATTTCAGGATCTTCATCTCCTTCAGTGAAATTTATTGTTGGAGGCACTACATTGTTGAGCAAAGAGTAGATACCAACTATACCTTCCACTGCACCAGCGGCACCAAGCAAGTGTCCGGTCATTGATTTGGTAGCAGTAATGTTTAATTGATATGCATGTTCACCAAATACACTTTGGATTGCCTTTACTTCACCAATATCGCCAACAGGAGTCGATGTGCCGTGAACACTCACTACATCAATATCCTCAGGTTTCAATTTTGCATCTCTCAGTGCGCGTTTCATTACCAAAATAGCTCCTTCACCTTCTGGATGGGTAGCAGTCAAATGGTGTGCATCTGCTGACATACCGCCACCTACAACTTCACAAAGGATATTTGCTCCACGAGCTACTGCGTGTTCATACTCTTCGAGTACCAAACAACCAGCCCCTTCGCCCATAACAAAACCATCACGACTTTTGCTGAAAGGACGTGAAGCTTTCTCAGGTTCGTCGTTGCGTGTGGAGACAGCAGTAAGAGCATTGAAACCTCCCAAGCCACTTTCGGTAATTGCAGCCTCGGCTCCACCTGCCAACATCACTTGTGCTTCGCCCAAGCGAATGTGGTTGTAGGCATTGATTAAAGCATGGTTAGAAGATGCACAAGCAGAAGCTGTAGAGTAGTTAGGTCCTTTGAAACCGTATTTGATCGAGATTTGCCCCGCAGCGATATCAGAAATCATCTTAGGGATAAAGAAAGGATTGAAACGAGGACCGTTTTCTTTATTGTTGAAATAATATCCAACTTCTTCTTCAAAAGTGTTTATCCCGCCTATACCGGAGGCAAAGATAACTCCCACTTCATTTTTATCAATTTGTTCAAGATCTAAACCGCTATGTTCTACTGCTTCGGTAGCAGCTACTAATGCATATTTAGTATATAAATCCATTTTGCGAGCCTCTTTTCGATCGAAATATGAAGCAGGATCAAATCCTTTGACCTCACAAGCAAACTGGGTTTTGAACGATGTTGCATCAAAATGAGTAATAGGCGCTGCTCCGCTAACTCCCTTTAGAGCATTCTGCCACGTTTCCGTGGCAGTATGTCCTAAAGGAGTTATAGCACCGACACCAGTTACTACAACTCTTTTTAATTCCATAATGAAATTTATGTTCTAAGCTATTAACTCTTCAACCTTAGCAATTGCGTCAGCAACAGTTGAGATTTTTTGTGCTTCTTCGTCAGGAATAGAAACTCCAAATTCTTTTTCGAATTCCATAATTAATTCAACAATGTCTAAAGAGTCTGCTCCTAAATCGTTAGTGAAACTTGCTGTTGCTACTACATCAGCCACATCAACACCTAATTTATCAACGATAATAGCTTTTACTTTTTCTGTAACTTCTGACATAATCTTTCTTTTTTAGTGAATAAATAAAAATTGTTTTCTAATTTTGTAGGTGCAAAGGTAAACAAATTTTCAATATAACAACACACAAAAACGAATAAAGTGTGCAAAATTGCTCACTTTGTGCAATATTGTGCAAAATAAAATTTTATTTAATGACTAAAATAGCTCTTTTTGCTTCTGGTTCTGGGTCGAATGCAGAGAATATCATCAATTATTTCCAAAATGACCCCAATTTTCAGTTTCCTATTGTTATTTCCAATAGAAAAACTGCATTTGTGCATATTAGGGCTAAAAAACTGAATATACCTTCGATTACATTTAGTAAGGAAGATTTTAGGCGTGGTGAGAAAATAGCCGAATTGCTTCATCAGTTGGATATAGAAGCCATTGTTTTGGCGGGTTTTTTGCTTAAAGTGCCCGATCTGCTTATCCAAAATTTCCCTAACAAGATTATCAATATCCATCCTGCTTTGCTACCCAAATTTGGTGGCAAGGGGATGTATGGTGATTTTGTGCATCAGGCTGTCAAGGATGCCAAGGAGATTGAAACAGGTATAACTATTCACTATGTAAATGAAGAGTATGATGCTGGAGATATAATTTTTCAGGCTAAGTGTGTTGTGGATGCTACCGATGATATTGAAAGCATAGCAGAAAAAGTGCATAAGTTGGAATATCAATATTTCCCAAAGGTGATTGAGCAGCTGTGGGGATAGGGCTTTCACTACCTTCTCTTGTTAAAACAAAAAAATCCTTCAATTTGAAGGATTTTTTTGTTTTGAATTTTGAATA
>CAYFRA010000033.1:0-19744 GCA_964345395.1 uncultured Paludibacter sp.
CAATCTCTTTGCCCAGACGTGTAGGAGAAGCGGGCTGGCCATGTGTTTTAGCCAACATAGAAACCTCTTTCCACTCCTCTGCTTTTGCCCGCATCGAAGCAAGCAAGTTCTCCATTTCAGGATAATATTCTCTATCTAAAGCATCTTTGATTGACATTGGCACAGCAGTATTGTTGATGTCTTGTGAGGTCAATCCAAAATGAATAAACTCTTTAAACTCCTCCAAACCAAGCTGATCAAACTTCTCTTTCAGTAAATATTCAACAGCTTTTACATCATGATTGGTGGTTGCTTCAATCTCTTTTACTCGCACTGCTTCAATTTCAGAAAAACTGCGATAAATCTCTCTTAGATTTTCAAATTTATCTTTGGGAAAATCAGTCAATTGAGGCAAGGGAATTTCACACAATGCAATAAAATACTCAATTTCAACCAAAACCCTGTATTTTATCAAAGCAAATTCAGAAAAATAGTGGGTGTAAACATCAGTTCTGGCAGCATATCGACCATCAACCGGGCTGACTGCATAGAGAGGGGTAAGTTGCATAATTTATGAAGTTTTATATCGATTTTATGAAATGAAATTCAAAGTACAAAGGTAATACATTTTAAGAAAATGAGAAATAAAGTACTTATAGTTGTAGCTATAAATTTATTTCAGTATTTTTGTTAATAATTTCATATAGTTATTTTCCTTCATTCAATTTTGAAAAGATAAATAGTATAAATCATTTTACAATTAGAGATAAAGAGCTATGAGGTATATTAAAATACACAAAGAAGGGAAATGGATCATAGGATTCACACTGATGTTGTTGTTTATAATCAACATGATTGTTTACCTACAATTTCCTCGACCTATATTGGCAGTCAATGTTATTATTTCTGCTTTTCTTTTTGTTTTTGTGATGTTCTTTTTTCGCAATCCAAGTCGAGTTGTCGAAATAGACGACCCCAATCTGATTGTAGCTCCCGCTGACGGCACCATTGTTGTGGTTGAGCCAACAGAAGAGCATGAGTATTTTGGTGACGAACGTATCCAGATATCTATTTTTATGTCTATTTTCAGTGTGCATGCCAACTGGGTGCCAATTGGTGGTAAAGTGATTAAAGCGCTGCATCATGATGGCAATCATCGAATGGCATATTCACCAAAAGCAAGCATCGACAACGAGCGTTCTACCATTGTGATAGAGACAAACACAGCCTCTAAAACCCATATATTAATGCGACAGATAGCTGGTGCTTTGGCTCGTCGCATTGTTACTTATGCCCACGAAGGTAAATCTTATCATCTCAATGAGCAGATTGGTTTTATCAAATTCGGCTCGCGAGTTGATCTATTCTTACCTAAAAATGCGGATATCTTTGTAACAATTGGCGAATCGACCACTGGCAACGAAACCATTATTGCACGATTAAACGATTAGAATATGACTTTGGCAGAGGCACAAAAACAGGTTGATGAATGGATACGCAGTTATGGAGTTCGCTACTTTAGTGAATTGACAAATATGGCAATCCTTACCGAGGAGGTTGGTGAGCTGGCTCGTATAATAGCGCGAAAATATGGTGACCAATCATTCAAAAAGAGTGATGAAAATTTTGATTTAGCTGATGAAATGGCTGATGTTTTGTGGGTTTTGATAAGTCTTGCCAATCAAACTGGAGTGAACCTGACAGATGCTTTTGAGAAGAATATAATTAAAAAAACAGAGCGTGATCAAACACGTCATAAAGAGAATCCTAAACTAAAATAAACTTTTAAAGTAGAAGAATATATGAGCGAAAATAAATTTTTAGACCTATTCAACGCATACCAATGCGACAATTGGAGTGAAGAGCAAGTGGCAAAAGGTGTAGCTGAAATAATCGAGAAGCACTTTGACGAAAATAACACAATTGATGTTTATAAAAAATGCTTTAGTTTCATCGACCTCACCACCCTCAAAGAGACTGACAACGAGACCAATGTAAGCACAATGGTTCAAAAAGTAAATGGTTTTGAAGAGCACTTCCCAAACATGCCGCAAGTGGGAGCTATCTGTGTTTTTCCATCCATGGTTTCTACTGTTAAATCTACTTTGACAGAATCATTGGGGATTGCCTCTGTTGCTGCAGGATTTCCAGCATCACAAACATTTATTGAAATAAAAATTGCCGAAACCTCGATGTGTGTATTGGAAGGTGCCAGTGAGATAGATGTTGTTATTTCTGTTGGAAAATTTTTGGAAGGGAGATACGAAGAGGTGTACGAGGAGCTTACCGAAATTAAATCTGCTTGCCAGCGTGCTCACTTGAAAACCATATTGGAAACGGGAGCATTGCAAACTGCATCTGCTATTCGCAAAGCTTCAATTTTAGCTATGCAAGCAGGTTCTGATTTTATCAAAACTTCAACAGGTAAAATACCAGTGGCCGCTACCTTAGAGGCAACTTACATTATGTGTCACGCCATCAAAGATTGGTATGATAAAACTGGCGTAAAAGTGGGTTACAAGCCAGCTGGTGGTATTGCTACTACTGAAGATGCAGTTAAACATTATACCTTAGTAAAAAATATTTTAGGCGAAGAGTGGCTCAACAATAGTTATTTTAGAATTGGAGCAAGCAGCTTAGCCAATAAACTTTTAAGCTCTATTGAAGGTAAGGAAGTTGCTTATTTTTAAGAAATAGAGAAATCAAATTAAAAAGCTGAACTAATTTCGATTAAGTTCAGCTTTTTTGTTTTGTTTAGCTTATGGTCAAGCTTGCCTGCATTTGTCCTTGCCTATACAGTATTTCTCTAAAATTATCTGTTGGGAAAATTGCAAAATTAGCTTTCATTCCTTTTTTCAACACACCAATGTCACTTCTATTTAGAGCTTTTGCTGCTCGCACTGTCATTGCAGCCCAAGTTTCAGCCATTGACAATTTTTCTGTAGTGCCCAATACCGCAGCTTGAACCAACAAATTGCCCATAGGCGCACTTCCCGGATTCCAATCGGTGGCTATGGCTAAACTACAACCTGCATCCAATAGTTTTCGTGCTGGTGTGTATGGCTCTCCAAGTCCAATAGAGGCACCTGGCAGTGCTACTGCTACCGTGTTTCCATTTGATAAAATCTCAATCTCTTTTTCATCAGCATACTCCAAATGGTCGATTGACAAAGCATCAGTTTCAACCGCCAAAGCAGCTACATTGTTAGAAAACTGATCGCCGTGGATGGTAATTTCAAAACCCATCTCTTTGGCTTTGAACAAATAGTATTGAGAATCTTCGACCGAAAATGCTGATTTTTCTGTAAAAATATCAACACGTTTTGCCAATCCCTCTTCTTTTACTTTGGGCAAAAGATTTTCAATAATATATTGCAAATACTCCCTATTCGTGCCTTCAAAATCACGTGGCTTCATATGGGCAGCCAAACAAGTAGGAACAAGCTCGGCAGCGGTGTGTTTATTTGCCTCTTTAATTGCTCGAAGCATTTTCAACTCATCCTCAACCGTCAAACCATAGCCACTTTTTACTTCTATTGTGGTGATCCCTTGTTCGTACAAGGCATTTGCATGCTCAATAGTTCGTTGGGTTAAATCTTCTAAACTTGCTTTTCGCGTATTGAGCACCGTACTCCAAATCCCACCGCCCGCTTCTGCAATTTCCAAATAGCTTTTTCCATTGAGTCGCATGGCATAATCATTGGCACGTGTGCCTGCCCAGCAAATATGCGTATGCACATCTATTAAACCCGGAAAACAGACACTTGATTGATTGATTATCTCCAAGTGTGCATTAGGATTATTTGCTTTTAGTGTTTCATAATCACCCACATCTTCAATTAATCCGTCTTGACAAAGGATACCCCCGTCACTAATAATTTCTAACTGCTCATCGCTCAAACTTCCACGCAATGGCAGTTTATCCATTGTAAGAATCTGTGAAAAAGGACCTATCAGTTTTAGTTTTTTCATATTATATTTTTTATTATTTTATATCAACCTCAATCTGCTTCTCTTCTGACATTTTTAGAATAAAATCTTTGAATTCTTGTTTATCACTATAATTAATAAATGATAAATCGATGGTTTCTTTCAATTTATTCTTGAATAAAACATTCAGTTTATTTAAGCCAAAACTAAGTTTATCAACTTCTCTCCACTCAACAGCTTGTTCTTTCTTGTTGATATTTGCTTTGACTTTTATTTGGTCAGAATTGACAACAATATATGCTTTCCCGACATTATCAACAACAGCCTCTATGATGTTGATAAGCCCATATCCAAAAAAGAAAACTACTATAAAACATCAAAGGTATCAAGGGTTTTGATTGTGATTTTACGAGCTATGGCTATAGCTAACATAAGTAATCCTATTAAGCCTTTGAAAATCAGCGAAAACTTTCTATCCTTCTTGCTTTTAAACAAATTAATATTGAGTTGCATATTCTTGTTCTGGATTGTAGTTCTATTTTAGAAAGTGACTTTACGATAAAATAAAACAAACTTAATTTATAAGCCTACACTATTTGTCAGTTTGAATAGATTTCTCTTTAGCCATAGAATAGACAAAATTTTCTAATTCGTCGATCACAGCATCACTTGCTTTGGATAAATCCAATCGCATAACATAATTATCAGAAGTTATCAATTCTAAACTTGAGAATTTGGTGCGAACCATCACAATTTTATCCCAGTTTACATACTTCTCTTTTTTATAAATATAAGGCTTGTATATAATTTGTTCGGAATTAATCGTTGCATAGGCGTTGCCAAAAAGATATACCGATGAGTAAATCACAAATCCCAAGCCTAAACCTATTGGCATAATAATAGACCATGGGGTGGCAATTCCTGTTTTTTGTTGCCCATAAAGCATAACAATTCCTAAGAAAAGAAGCAATATACCTGTAATTTCAGCCAGCAAATAGGTTGACTTTTTCTGATTTTTTTCTAATAAATAAAAATTATATTCTTTTGGATTATTCATAATCTTACGTTTTTAAATGAAATGTTTATTATCGTTCAATAAACAAAAATAAAAACAAGAAATAGAATAGGCAAAGAATATTTTCACTTTTTTAAAAACAATGCAGTTCTTTCAAAAAAACTGCATTGTAAAATAGTTTGAAGTTTTATAACAGAGGTAAGTGTTTTTTAGCCTCATCGTAACCCGCATCAGCATGGCGATAAACTCCCATAGCAGGGTCGTTAAATAGCACGCGGCGCAGATTAGCTTCAGCGGTTTCGCTTCCATCAGCCACAACAACCATACCCGCATGTTGTGAGTATCCTATACCTACTCCGCCTCCGTGATGAAAAGAGACCCACGTTGCACCACCAGCTGTGTTGGACATTAAATTGAGCAACGCCCAGTCAGAAACAGCATCAGAACCATCTTTCATGCCTTCTGTTTCGCGATTTGGCGATGCCACCGAGCCACAATCCAAATGGTCACGCCCAATTACGATTGGAGCTTTTACTTTACCCTCTTTTACCAATTGATTGAAAAGCAAACCAGCTTTTTCTCTCTCGCCCATTCCCAACCAGCAAATACGACTTGGCAAGCCTTGAAACGCTACCTTCTCTTTTGCCTCTGTGAGCCAATGAATCATATGTTTGTTTTCAGGAAACAGCTCCATCAAAGCCCGATCTGTAGTGTAAATATCTTCGGGATCTCCCGATAAGGCTACCCAGCGGAAAGGACCTTTGCCATCACAGAATTGTGGACGAATAAATTTGGGTACAAAGCCATCAAAACCAAAGGCGTTTTCGCAACCACCTTGTCGAGCAAACTCTCGAATATTATTGCCATAATCAAAAGTGATAGCACCTTTATCCTGCATTTCCAACATCAATTTGACATGACGTGCCATTGAATTTATCGATTGTTTTTGATAAGATTCTGGGTTAGTTTTGCGTAGTTGAAGAGCTGCTTCCAAGCTCATTCCATGAGGTACATATCCGTGAAGTGGATCGTGAGCTGAAGTTTGGTCGGTTAATAGATCAGGTATCAGGCCATCTTTCAATAATTTCTCAAGCATATCTCCAGCATCGCTCACCAAACCAATAGAAGTAGCTTCACCTTTTTCTATCGCCTCTTTCAACCAAGCAACAGCCTCATCGTAATCATAAGTCATTTTGTCAATGTATTTGGTCTCAAGGCGTTTTTTGATACGTTCCGGATCAATATCAGCTCCTAAAAATGCTGCACCCGCAAGCGTTGCTGCCAAAGGTTGAGCACCACCCATCCCGCCTAATCCGGCGGTACAAACCCATTTATGCTTTAAACTTCCATCAAAATGTCGTTTACCAGCTTCTACAAAAGTTTCGTATGTACCTTGTAAAATACCTTGCGAGCCGATATAAATCCAACTGCCAGCAGTCATTTGTCCATACATCATCAATCCTCGCTCTTTCAACTCCTCAAAATGCTCCCAAGTAGCCCAAGCAGGTACTAAATTGCTATTTGCTATCAAAACACGAGGTGCTTGAGGATGTGTTCGTACAACTCCAACAGGCTTACCAGATTGAACAAGTAGTGAATGGTCTTCGTCTAATTCCAATAAGATACGTATGATTTCTCTTAAAGACTCTACGTTGCGAGCCGCTTGACCCGTACCGCCATAAACAATCAAGTTAGCTGGATCTTCAGCCACCTCTTTGTCTAAATTATTCAACAACATCCTCAAAGGTGCCTCTGTTTGCCAAGATTTGGCATGCAATTGACTACCACGTGGCGCCTCATAATGTGGATGCGCAGCATACTTCTCCAAAAATTCAGTGTAATTCATATTATATTGTTTTATAAAGTTTATTCTATTTGTAATTCATTTTTACTCAACTTATGTTTATCAAATCGATATTTTGCTGAAACTCTTTAACTTAAAAAATCTACAAGCCAAACAACTCATCCTCTTCATTTTTCAAGTCGATTTGATGAGTTTTAGACAATTCTTTGAAACGTTTGATGATCTCTTTGGATTGAATCAGCTTAATCGCTTTATCAATATCGGTATAGAAAACCCTATCTTCATCTGCAAAATCAATGTGTTCACGAATCATATTGTGCATTTCATCTAAAAGAACGCTTGATTTCATTGGCTTTCTAAAATCAAAACCTTGTGCAGCACACATCATTTCCACGCCCAATATTTTTTCTAAATTCTCAACAATTTTCAAACTTTTCCTTGCAGATATTGACCCCATACTTACGTGATCCTCTTGACCTAAAGATGTGGGCACGCTATCGGCACTGGCAGGAAAACAGAGTGATTTATTTTCACTTACAAGCGCTGCTGAAGTGTATTGCAAAATCATAAATCCTGAATTAAGACCTGTGCTTTTCATTAATAGCTTCGGTATTCCCGGCTCAATCTCTGTCAATGAAAGATAGGTGCGGCGATCTGATATATTTCCAATTTCGGCTGCAGCCAAACCAGCATAATCAAGCGGCAAAGCTATGGGTTGTCCGTGAAAATGCCCACCACTGATGGTTTTTTCTTCTGAAAACACCACAGGATTATCGGTAACAGAATTGATCTCAACCAACAAAGTCTCTTTAAGATGCAACCAAGCATTGCGAGAAGCACCATGCACCTGCGGAATACAACGCAAAGAGTAAGGATCTTGTACCCTGTCGCAGTTTGCATGTGATTTTAGAATCTCTGAATCTTCAAGCAAAGTACGCATTCTCATCGCTACGTAACCAGCACCTGAGTGTGGGCGTAATGAGTGTAAATCCTTATCAAATGGAGAGGCTGAACCCATCATAGCTTCTAAGTTGAGAGCAGCAATCATATCTGCATGATCCAAACAGTTTTGCAGTTTTTCTAAAAGCACCAAACCATGTGCTGCCATAAATTGTGTACCATTGATAAGGCCTAAACCCTCTTTTGGACCCAATTGATGAGGTTCTAACTTGTGTTTTTTCAAAACTTCTTGCGTTGCGGTTGGTTCACCATCTTGCCACACTTCACCCAAACCAATCAGTGGTAAAAACAGATGAGAAAGCGGAGCTAAATCGCCTGATGCACCTACCGAACCTTGCTCTGGAACGCAAGGGATAACATCGTTTTCGATATGCCAAATAATGCGTTGGATGGTTTTCAATGAGACACCCGAATACCCTTTGCAAAGTGCATGTACTTTGAGAATCATCATCAGCTTTGCTATTCGAGGAGAAATAGGATTACCCACACCTACGCTATGGCTCATCAGTAGATTATGTTGTAGTTGGGCAGTCTCATCTTCGCTAATCAAAGATGTACACAAAGGTCCAAATCCAGTTGTGATTCCATAAACAACCTTGTTTTTTGAAACAATATTTTTTACTACTTGCTCATTTGCTGATACACGCTGAATGGTATAGTCGGACAATTCTCCCTTTATTTTTCCATCAGCCACGTCGAGGGCAATTTTAATAGTCATAAAATCTTCACCGTAGTGAAATGTGTTTTTCTTTTCTGTTGACATGATATAATTATTTAGTTAATTTCATTATTAACAATTCTATTTCATCTTATTTTCAAAAAAACATAGAATTATCCTACAAAAATATAGAATTTCAGCAAGAAAAAAGAATGATTAGTGAAAGATATTGGATGGTTGCAATAAATAACTTTATTTTTAACACAATTATAATAAATCAATCGTATCAAATTTCGCGTTTTCGCCAATTACCTTTTGCAATATAGAGAAAACCTAAACTCCCAATCACAGCCCAATAGACAAATTCCGAAAGCCAAACAACCTCCACCGATGTAACCAAAACAATTGCTGTATAATAGATATAAAGCATATAGAAAAACAGAGAAATCACTTCTATGGCAAAGGCTGTTCTTGTATTCCCCGTACCGATAACGACACTAAAAATAATATTGGTAATGGAGTTAAAAATCATGGCTACAGAGACAATGCGTAAAGTCTGTAATGAAGCTGAAATCAATGAGAAATCGTCTGTATAAATCCTTGCATAATATTGTGGAAAAACAAAAGTTAGCAACATAATGGGGACTACCACCCAAAGAGTTAAACGAATAATTTGGTTCATAAACGGAATGACATCTTCTTTTCTTCCTTCTCCTATCATATTACTAACTAAGGTATTGACAGTGGTTGACAGAGCTGAGCCGGGTATCATCAAAAGTGAATAAATGCTTCTCCCTATATTGGTAACGGCTAAAGGGCGTTCGCCCAATTTTTCGATAAACACAAAGAAGATAAACCAAGTGGAAACCCCAATAAAATATTGAAACATAATAAAAATGGAGAGGTCAAGAATTTTCACAATCTCTCTGAAATTGATACTCTCAATTTTGAATAGTGACAATAACGCCCTGTCGTGCTGAATTGTAGTTACGATGAT
Organism: uncultured Paludibacter sp.; assembly: GCA_964345395.1. GTDB lineage: Bacteria > Bacteroidota > Bacteroidia > Bacteroidales > Paludibacteraceae > UPXZ01. The sequence goes on from CAYFRA010000033.1 coordinate 9,344, forward strand.
CAGATAAATTGTTGTAACTGCTTCTGCTATGACAGAGGCGATAGCAGCACCCACAATTCCCATTTCGGGAAAACCAAATTTCCCGAAAATAAGTATCCAGTCTAATACGATATTGGTAATGGCTGTGATGAAAGCAGCTGTGGTTAGTACTTTTGTGCGTGTTATCCCCACAAAAAGCGCCCGAAATAGTACATTGATAAAAGAAAACAACAAGCCATAAATTCTCCAATCGAGAAATTGCATACTTGCCTCATAAATGCTGTCAGAGCTTATCATATAGCCCAAAAGCATTGGCATTGAGATTTTTGCTAAAACTATAAAAAGCAAGGCTAATGCAATGATAGATAGCAGTGCTGAATTAAAAATTGAACCTATCTGCCCATAGTTTTTCTCTCCATTTCTTCTGCCTATCAATATCTGAGCTCCTTGACTGAACCCATAGCCAACCATATAAATCGCAATATAGAAAACACCACCAATAGCCGAAGCACCCAATGCCACTTCACTTACGCGACCCAAAAACGCAGTGTCTGTAACATTAATGATGTTTTGTGCTACTAATGTTAGAATAATTGGGTAGGTGATTTTTACTATTTCCCTGTTCGGATACATCTAATAAAACTTTCTATCTTGCTTTATTGCTGTTGTCAACTACTTCTCTTTTTGTGCTGTTTCAACTTTTATCAGCTCTTCTGGTTTTTGATGTTGTATAGGCATCAACCTGTGATCCCAAAGCTCTTCAAATTCCCAATTAGCAATGAGATTCAGCTCCTTAGAGTAGTAAAAAACCTCTTCAGGTGCAGTTTTTTTCTTAAAGTTACCACCATCCCATTTACCATTTTTATTGGTATCGATAAACATTCGTAAATAGTAATCACCCGGTTCGATATACTCAATTTGTGTTGGATTACTTTTTGCTTTCACAGTTTTCACAACTACATCTTTGGAATCAACCACCTGAAACACAGCTAAGCTATCGAAATGTGCCAACTTCACTGTTAAGGTTGCATACTCTTCTAAACTTCTAACAGTAAGTTCACTTTTGTGGGATTTGTTGACTCGATTGTATTGATTGACAAAAGCGGCAGAATCGATGAGTAATTGATATTTACCCTCAGGTTCTATAGGAAAATTTAATTTGAATTTTAACCCCACAGAATCTAATTTGTGTATGGTAAAATCTTTCTCTTTCAACAAAGTATCTACATACTGAGAGACGTGAATTTTTTCTAAATCGAACTCTCTAATTGGCTCAACAAAGCTCAGCACCATATCTTTATAGATATCAAATCTATTGGAAAAATTATCACTCATTGATATATGCTGATCTTTTTCAAGCTTCTGTTCGGTCTGTATTCTTGCTTCCTTCTTAATAATGGTGCGAATTGTATCTATTCTGTTCTCCAAATTCATCAACGAGTCGCTTCGCTGGTAATTCAATTCAAATCTGATTGTATCCTTCTTGATTAAAGTTGTATCAGTTAACCAATATATCAAACTATCCTTGTTTTCGTTGTGTTGTAAAACAAATTTTTTATCAACTCCATTGTTGTCATCCAAAAAAGATATTTTGGGAAGTTCTTGATTGGGTGCATTAAAAATAAGTGAAATTTGATTGACATCGGTACGCTCCGATTTCACAAGGAATTGGCGTTTATTGGGGTCTTTGAAGTATTTCAAAATGATATCATTCGGCTTATACGACAAGGTTTCACGCCTAATGACCGTATCAACGGTGAGGCTATCGCTCCATAAAGTGTCAAGACGAACGGATGAAGTTACTTCTGGTTTAAATGATTTGTCTAAAAAAGCCAAGCCTTCGCCAATGTTGTGTTTGTAGTCTTTATTGACATCATTCAAAGCATAAATTCGATATTCACCCTCTTTGATATTGTGGATAGTAAAATTACCTTCATCGTTAGACTTGCTTATCCGGCGAAAAGCCAAAGATGTGAAAGCCGAATCATTTAGGTTGTCGTGGATCCCCACAAAAACTCCTTTCATCGGATTGAGATTTTCAGCATTAAGCACCATCCCCGACATACGCAAAGTGTCGATATAGTCGCCTGTTGAGAATGAAAATACATAGTCTTTTAGGATATTTCCCTCATTGTTATCTTGTATGGCATTACCAAAATTGATGGTATAAGTTGTATTCTCCTCCAAAGTGTCATTCAACTCTGCAACTACTTTTTTAGCAACCGCACGTATGGTTGGATTTTTTGTTTGAGGTGGAGATATCACCACGTTATTAGCCACTTCTTTTACCACCACATTTTCATCAAACTCAATTTCTATTTTATTTTTTTGAAAATTGGTTGTATTATGCAAAGGAGTTGTTTTCAGAGCGCGGGGTGGTATGGTATCTTTTGGACCACCTTGAGGACCTTTTCCTCGATTTGCACAAGAAAAAAACTGAGATGCAAGTATGAAAATAATTGCTATTTGTATGATGTTTTTTATCGAAATTACTTGAACTATATTTGATTTCATAAATTTTTTATTTTTCTACTTTTTACTCAAAATTTTATGCCCTATCCTACAACGCACACAGTTTTTTAGATCACAATACTCTTTTTTCAATTGCAGCAACGCTTGACTATCAAAAGCATTTTCAGCCAAAACACCCAACTCCTTCCAACGCAAAATGATAGCATTATTTTCTACAGGTAGTTGTTCGAGAATTGACAAAGGGTAAGCAGTATCTTCGCCTTCACGTTTTAGATAATTGAAAAGATAGGGCACTACGGTATTTATCAAAATGATATTTATCGAATTTTTTCCCAACTTCTTTTTTGACTTTCGCGATTCACTGCCAAAAACATAATGAGTTTGCCAATATTCAGAAACCTCAGAATTAAACAGATTTTGGATGTTTTTCAAATCACGTTCATTTAATATTTTTGAAAAAAGTCTTGATGATTTGTGAATGAGCATAGCAAACTGAGCGATGCGAATATGAGGAAAATTATCGGGGCGTAGCCGCAAGAGTTTCCATTGCGATTTTTCAATCGGAGTAAGTTGGTATTTCTTTTGCAAAAAACGATATTCTTTTTGTAAATCGGCATAGTAATCATCAATCGTTGGCTCTTCTAAAAATCCAGCTTGTCCATAAAGCAATGACTCTATTTGAAAAAGATTATCTTTATGTTTTGCTAAGATGGTTTGTGGCAGTGATTTGGCAAGCTGCTCAAAAGCTTGAGCGTTGGTACTAAAGCCAAAATTTCGTGCTAAAGAGATATAAAATGCCTCTTCCCAATGATTGTTGTTAGTTTCTAAAAGTTGTAAAATATCATTCGATTTACGCTCAAGGCGTTCGACAAGGAGGGCATTTTTCCAACTACTCATTAAAAATGGTGGATATTCAGCAATTTTATCTTCGCAATAAATCCATTTCTTAGCACTAAAAAGCTCATCAAAATTTTTTAGTACATACTCTGGTACGGGTAGCTCCATTTGTGCAATTTTCTCTCCATTTTCTGCAAACACATCTCTATCTGCCTGATGGGTAACATGCAATATCACATTATTATATGCCTTATCGGTTTCGTGTTTGTGATCGTACCAATTGCTGCTTTTTACGTGAATTTCCACATTACCAACCCATACGGTGTTGTCTATCTTAATTTTGGCATTAAAAAAGTCAGGACCTGCATCCACATTGGGGTGTCCCGCATCAATAACTTCCACATCCAAACCATCCACCGTTTGCAAGTCTTGCGGCGAAAACAGTTTGAATTGCCAAATATAATGTAAAACAGACTCTTTCATTTCAACATCTTATTGTTTAATTGCCTTGACTTGATAATCTTCTTTTTTCCAAAAATCCAAAACTTCTGGTAGTGCAGCCTCCACATTATTTTTTGCTTTCAATGAGTCATGAAAAACAACAATTGCACCCGCTTTGCTCTTTCTTTTTACCTCCTCAACAATCTTATTTGAACTCTTTTTTACATCATAATCGTAGCTTAGCAAGCTCCACATGATTAGCTGATATTTAGTTGCAAGTTTTCGAGCTTGTCCCCATTTTATTCTCCCATGTGGAGGTCGAAAAAGTTTAGATTGTATCAATTTATCCGCTTTTTCAACATTTTCAACATACTCATTTTTATTGGTTTTGAACCCTTGAATATGGTTGTATGTATGATTGCCAACAGAATGCCCTCGCCGTTTTATCTCTTCAAAAAGTTCAGGATAACGTTTGACGTTTTCTCCCACACAAAAAAATGTTGCTTTGGCATCATAACAATCCAAGATTTGGAGGATGTTGGGCGTAACATCTGGATGTGGGCCATCGTCAAATGTCAAATAAATACTCTTTTCATTGTTTGGGATTGTCCAAACAAAAGGCTTTATCAATTTATGTACAAAGGCAGGTACTTGCAGCATCCTCCAGACGATTACAGCATTTTATTTATAACCAAACTTCTCCATAATTGAATAGAAATGAAGTTCGTATTTATCTATCATTTCTTTTTCATCAAACTGTCTAAGGATTTGCAACACTTGGTTTAGCACAGCTGCTTCGTGTCCTATCGACCTTTGTAATGAATTTTGCAAAGATGGTTTCAAACTTCCATACCAAGTCAAATACTCCACACTTCTATCGGCAACTTTTGACAATATTTCTGCACCCTGCTTATTCAAACCTGCTTCAAGGAACTTCAGTGCCAACATATTGGAACTAAAATCATGCGGTACCGTAGATGAAGGGATTACTTTTTCAGCATATTCAAGCACATTGCGAGCTCGCACTGTATCTCCTTTCTCTAACAAGGCATCAGCCAAATAAATAAATTGAATACGATGCGTTTTGGTCATTCGCATAGTTTGTTCATCGATATAAACCTTAGGATTCTCTACCCCACCAAATTTAAATTTATTCATCATATTGTCATACATTCGCTCTATATCCACGCTTTCAGTCTCAGAAGAATCATTTTCTAAGTTTGCCGGAACAATTTGATAGGCAAGACCTGTACGAGTAAGGTATTTATTTATACTTTTTGGATAATACTCCTCGCCAACAGTAACGCAGATATACATCGGACGCTCCCAATTATTCTCTTTAATCATCTCTAATACCATAGCATCACCTTTGAATATATTGCGTGGTAAATCGAATATCATCTCATCGACAATATCTTGATGAAACTGCTCTGATACCGTGCCAGATTTAAGCACTTGTTCTTTATTTATGGGAAGCACAAGCTTTGAAGATGGGATAATACCATCACCCTCAATTTTAAGCTCTTCGTGGTCACTTTTTATAACTTCCATCGCTTCTGCCAAATTATATGGTTTGCCTTCTAAATAATCAACAACCGTAAGAATATCGTTGGTGCCTGTGATATAATCTTTTTTCTCCCAAGAAATAGGCAAAGGTTTTGAGTCGTAAGAGGCTCGTTTCATTTGGTCAATATACCAATCAGTAGGCAAATAGCTCAAATTACATACGCGAACATCTGTACGCACCCCCTCAACTTCTTGGTTGTACCAAAGCGGGAATGTATCGTTATCGCCATTTGAGAATAAAATAGCATTTTCACCAACCGAATAGAGGTAGTTTTGCCCAAAATCTCGCGCTACGGTTCTACCACTACGATCGTGGTCATCCCAGTTTTGAGCACCCATAAGTACTGGCACACCTAATGCCAAAATGGTAGCTAAAGTTGCACTTAAACTCTTAGGTAAAAACTTATCAAACAATCGTGCCAAACCCATAACTCCTAATCCTATCCAGATGGCAAAGGCATAAAATGAGCCGGCATAAGCATAATCTCTTTCACGAGGTTGATAAGGTGTTTGATTCAAGTACATCACAATAGCTAAACCTGTCAAGAAGAAAAGCAACAACACAATCCAAAAGACGTGTGTACCATCTTTTCCTCTGTTCAACAAAAAGAATATCCCTATCAACCCAAGCAGTAGCGGTAGCATATAATAAGTATTTCTACCTTTGTTCTCTTTCAACTCTGAGGGTAAATAGGTTTGATCACCAAGTCGTAAACTATCTAAAAAATTGATACCAGTTATCCAGTTTCCGTGTTCTATTTCGCCATGACTTTGCAAATCATTTTGCCGCCCTGAGAAATTCCACATAAAGTATCGCCAATACATAAAATTAACTTGATAACTGAAGAAAAAACGAAGATTTTCTACAAATGTTGGTTTGATTTCGCTCTTCATTTCACCACAATAATCATAACGAACCGTGTTTCCTTTTACTTGTGCCCACTCTTTATAAGCACTCACATGACTCGGATCGCTGCTATACATACGTGGGAAAAGCATCATAAAATTCTTATCTTTTCTGGCTTTGAATTTATATCCTGCTACTACATATTCATCTTTTTCGCTTGGGTTTTGTTTGGGTTTGGGTGCATATTGAGGTGTTTTCTCATAATCATATTCACAAGTATTCCCTACCACTTTCAATTGCATCGGGGCATTGAATGTAGCACCATAAAACAGTGGACGATCGCCATATTGCTCACGATTGAGGTAATATTTAAGTGCAAAAACATTGTCGGGTGAGTTTTGATCCATAGTTGGTTGTGCCGCCGAACGCACAACAATAACAGCATATGATGAATAACCAATCAACACCACCGTCACCATCACAATAACCGTATTGAGCCAACGTGGTTTAACAGCCGATTGTTTATAAGTAAAGAACAACACTAAGGCTATGATAATCAATAAGCCAAGAATGGTGTTTTCCAATAAAAATGGAATACCACTCAATGTTATAGCCAACACAAAAGAGATTACCATGCGAAGATAGTTTTTGTGATGATGTGTTTCGTAAATTGCCCATATCAAAGAGCTTATGAGAAGTAATAGATATACCAACCAACCTGTATTGTAGGCCATACCAAGTGTGTTTACAAAGAAGAGTTCGAATTTTGCAGCCCAAAAGGTAACGCCTGTCATCAAACCATATAGGGTAAAGGCTAAAATAAGAACCGAAGTTAGCATTGCTAACAAAATTCCTTTTACAGAAGGTGTATATCGTTTGTAGTAATAGACCAACACAATGGCAGGGATAGTCAACAAGTTGAGCAAGTGAACACCAATTGATAATCCCATCAAATAAGCAATCAATATTAACCAGCGGTCAGAGCCTACATTATCTGCATTCTTTTCCCATTTCAATATCAACCAAAAAACAATGGCTGTGAAAAAAGATGAATAGGCATACACTTCGCCCTCAACGGCAGAAAACCAGAATGTATCTGAAAAAGTATAAGCCAAAGCACCAACCATTCCCGATCCTAAAACCAAGACTTTGTCAGCCAAAGTGTATTCTGTTTCACTCCTTTTTATGAGCTTTTGAGCCAAATGCGTGATTGTCCAAAACAGGAAAAGAATGGTAAATGCACTGGCAATAGCGGAGAAAGCATTGACCAACATAGCCACCTTGGTGGGATCAGAGGTAAAAAGCGTAAATAGCTTAGCGGAAAGCATAAAAAAAGGAGCTCCGGGTGGGTGCCCTACGTCAAATTTATATATAGTTGAAATAAATTCACCGCAATCCCAAAAACTTGCTGTCGGTTCGATAGTTAAAAGATAAGTTACCGCTGCTACAGCAAATGCCAACCAGCCTAAAGTCGTATTTAAAAATCTAAAATTCTTCATAGAGAAAGATATTTTAATTTATTGTTTAATTCTGATTCAATGATATAAAACTTTCAAAGATACAAAGATTATTTATTACGCATAAAAGCAATCTTCGCTTTTTAGTGATTATTATAAGAGATGAAGAGGTTTGATTTTAAAATAAGCTACTCATCTTCTCCAAATATTCCAGATCTGTTTTTTAAAGATGAAAATTTTAATTCTCCATTTACAAGCTTTTTAGAAATGATTCAGCTTCACTTATAGTCTCAATTTTCCCTATATCCATCATTTTCAAACTCTCTGGTTCGTAAGCAACAATGCGATGATTGATAGAGCTTTGCAAATAGAAATCAATGATAGAAAAAACATCTTCATATCCTTCCATCAACTCAAAAACCTGCGGTGATACAACCTGAATACCTGAAAAAGCCAACTTGCGGTATCTATCTACATCCATTTTCTCAAATGGTTTGGTCTCTTTTGTTTGCTCATTCACCCACCCTTTCAGTTCGTTATTTTCATCAAAAAGCAAATAACGAAACGTATCTCTTTCGCTTACCACCAAACTACCCAATCTGTCAACATCTGAAATATGCTCTTGATACAATTTACTTAAATTAATATTGGAAATAATATCTACATTGTGAATCAAGATCGGCTCATCTCTATCTATTAGTTTTCTGATATTTTTGACCCCCCCACCTGTATTCAGCAATTTTTCACTTTCATCGGAGATAATGATATCAACATCAAAATTGTCATTGCGTTGCAAAAACGCTTTTATTTGCTCCGAAAAATGATGCGTATTAATGATAATTTCATCAAAACCATGTTGTTTTAACTTGTTGATACATCGTTCCAACAAGCTTTTTCCATCTACTTGAACCAATGCTTTGGGGATAGAGTCTGTCAAAGGTCGCAAGCGAGTGCCCAAGCCCGCCGCAAAAATCATTGCTCTCATTTCTATTCTATTTTATGCAATAATGAATTTTTATTTTTATTCAGTAAACAACAGTTTCTCATCCATCATCTATCTAAAAATTCTTAAACTGCTATCTATTTATATTTTTTATCAATTAAAATAATCAACGAAAATAGTCATAAAATAAGATATTATCAAGATTTAAAGCTATATTAAGTAATTGATTTACTTTTTATTTTTGACATAGCTTGCAAAGTGATATTTTTGAATAAAAACGAAGATTATAAACAAATATAAATCGAAAGCTAAATATTTGTCGATACTAAATAAAATGTTTATAATTGCACTGAATTTTGAGTATCAAAACAGTTTAATTTGATGGACTTAGTTTTTTTTACTCGAATTAGATTTGAATTTTTTAATTACATGAAAAACTAATAACAAAATCTAAGAATTTATGAATCTTGAAAAATTAATGCAAGAACTGGAAGCAAAACATCCAGGTGAACAAGAGTATTTACAAGCCGTTCACGAAGTGCTAATGACTATCGAAGAAGTTTATAACCAACATCCTGAATTTGAGAAGATGAAAATTGCGGAGCAAATGGTAGAACCAGATCGCGTTTTCACATTCAAAGTTCCATGGGTTGATGATCAAGGTGAAGTGCATGTAAACTTAGGGTATCGTGTACAATTTAACAATGCAATCGGTCCATACAAAGGTGGTATTCGTTTTCATCCATCTGTAAATCTTTCTATTTTGAAGTTTTTAGGTTTTGAACAAACTTTTAAAAACGCATTGACAACCCTTCCAATGGGTGGTGGTAAAGGTGGTTCTGACTTCAATCCACGTGGCAAATCTGATGCAGAAATCATGAGATTCTGCCAAGCGTATATGTTAGAATTGTGGCACCACATCGGCGAAAACACTGACGTACCAGCTGGTGATATTGGTGTAGGAGCTCGCGAAGTAGGTTATATGTTTGGTATGTATCGCAAATTGGCACGTGTCAATACGGGTGTATTTACAGGTAAAGGTTTAGACTTTGGTGGCTCGCTTATTCGTCCTGAGGCTACTGGTTTCGGTGCAATGTATTTTGTAAAACAAATACTTGAAACAGCTGGTGATGATATCAAAGGGAAAACCATCGCATTGTCTGGTTTCGGTAATGTAGCTTGGGGTGCAGCACTAAAAGCAACTGAAATGGGTGCTAAGGTAGTTGCTATTTCAGGTCCTGACGGTTACGTGTATGACGAAGAGGGTATTTCTGGCGAAAAAATCGAATATATGGTTGAACTTCGTGACTCTCGCAATGACGTTGTTGCTCCTTATGCTGAGAAATTTGGTGCAAAATTCTTTGCTGGACGCAAACCTTGGGAGGTAAAAGTTGATATTGCTATGCCTTGTGCAACACAAAATGAACTTAACGAAGAAGATGCAAAAAACATCATCGCTAATGGTACTAAATATGTAGCTGAGGTATCCAATATGGGTTGTACTCCTGAAGCTATCGATCTATTTATCAAAAACAAAGTAACTTACGGACCAGGTAAAGCTGTAAATGCTGGAGGAGTTGCTACTTCAGGTTTAGAGATGACTCAAAATGCAATGCACTTATCTTGGCCAGCTGAAGAGGTTGATGCTAAGTTGCAACAAATTATGAGCGACATCCATAGCCAGTGCGTAAGATACGGTGCTGAAGAAGGTGGATATATCAACTATATGAAAGGTGCAAACATTGCTGGATTTATGAAAGTTGCAAGAGCAATGTTAGCTCAAGGCGTATTATAGACTTTTCATAACTATATCGGAGAGTTATTTTTTCTCTCTAATTTTCAGGGTTTCTTCTATTTTA
>CAYFRA010000034.1:0-19382 GCA_964345395.1 uncultured Paludibacter sp.
CACGTGACAAAACTACTTTGCTGAAGTGAAATGCTTCGTTTACACGTGACAAAACTACTTTGTTGAAGTGAAATGCTCCGTTTACACGTGACAAAACCATTTTGCTAAAATGAAATGCTCCGTTTACACGTGACAAAAGTAGTATCGCAAAGTGTTGTGAAATGTTTCAATGCTACATGTTACAAAGTAATAGATAGCGAGAGGGGTAAAAAATGATGATATTACCGTCATTTTACTTCCTCTTCGATTTGTATATCTGCCATTTCGAATAGAATGAATAAGCTAATTACGCATCCCTGATACCACTTTTAGTTCTTAGCTTTTATCTTGAAATTAGATCGTTAAAGGTTTATTAGCAAAATTGAAAAGTAGGCACAAAACTTCACCGGACAGCAATAATTTTAGATGAATTTGAGGCGTTAAACCTTGCGGCTCTGCCATTGTAGCACCAAAGGGTTTGCAACAAAAAAGAGATCAAAATAAACCCAAGCAAAATGAAAATACAACAGCCCAAATTTGGGTTAAAGGTATTTCAATAATTTTCATCATAAAGTTTTACCTATCAACAACATAGATACTATAATGAGTATTTGCGATGAATAATTCGAGTTAAGGGATAATCATCTGAATAGCAGCAGGTAAAATTTCAACATGATATGTTTTTGATTTTGGCAAGGTAATGCCATCGGCTTCAATAAAAGCTAAATCTTCAAACTCTACATCCACATTTTTAGCTTGAAAGGAGTGTATCCGTCTATGTTGTTTTAGCTTTCCATTGAATAGGTTTGGTAAAAGCCTTAAAATATCGGTAAAAGTATGTTTCTCCACATACATCATATCAAATAATCCATCATAGGGTAGGGCATCGGGGTTTTGCTTGATACCTCCACCAGTAAATGGACCATTGGCGATGTTCATCGATAGCAATCTAAACTTTTTTTGAACCCCATCAATTTTCAAACTGATTGGAAAAGTTCTCAATTTTGTTAAAATAATTAGTAACGAGATGGTGTATAGAAACGAAAAACTACCTACGTATTTCTTTAGTCTGTTGGTAAGTTGGGCTACATTAGCATCAACTCCAAATCCAATAGAGTTGATGAAATAATATTGCTGCTCTTCGTTATCAATGAAGTATTTGATATGTCCAATATCAATAATTTTAGATTTTCCTGCATAATAATGGGCTAAATTTTTTTCGGTATTCTTTTTTATACCCCAAAATCGAGCCCAATCATTACCTGTACCTCTTGGCAGAATAGCTATTTTTAGATTTGATTTATCTTTAACATTAGAAGTAAATATGCCATTTACAACTTCGTTGATAGTGCCATCGCCCCCAAGAATTAGAAAGTTTTTGAATCCATCATTGGCAAAATCTCTTGCTATTTTGATAGCGTGTCCTGCGTATTCGGTTACTTTAAGGGTGTAGATAAACCCCTTGCTGCTTAATGCTTTGCTAACGTATGAAACCTGTGATTGAAAACTTCTTTTGCCCGCTCGCGGGTTGGTTATGATGATCCAGTGGTTTTGATCTATTACACTTTTCGGTCGATCCATTTATATTAAGAATTGATTATTTAGCTTTTGATAAAAGATATAAATCTGCAAGACTCAGTGCAGCCATCGCTTCCACTATAGGAACAGCACGTGGAAGAACGCAAGGATCATGACGCCCGTGAGCCTCCAATTCTACTCTATTTAGATCTTTATCGAGTGTTTTTTGTTTTTTACTAATTGTTGCGACAGGCTTAAATAAGACGCGAAAATAAATGTCTTCACCATTGCTGATACCGCCTTGGATACCTCCTGAATTATTGGTTTTGGTGCTCACATCTCCATTTTCATCTCTTATAAAAGCATCGTTCATCTCTTCGCCTGTCAGATGTACGCCTTCAAAACCACGTCCATAATCAAAACCGTGAGCAGCATTAATAGTCAACATCGATGCAGCCAATCGAGCTTGCAGTTTATCAAATAGAGGCTCTCCCCATCCCACAGGCACACCTTTTATCACACAAGTGATTATACCACCAATGGAGTTGCCATCAATGCGTAATTGATCGATGTAGGCAATCATTTTATCAGCAGTGCTTTGATCAGGACAGCGAACAATGCTTTCTTCAATTTTTGATAAATCAAGCTCATCATAGGATTTGTCAAGTGCAATGTGCCCTACTTGCGATGTGTAGGCTTTGATATCTACATCTTGTTGTTTCAAAATCAATTTAGCTATTGCACCAGCAGCTACCCATCCAGCAGTGGCACGTGCCGAGCTACGTCCTCCACCTCTGTGGTCACGAATACCATATTTCTTATGATAGGTATAATCAGCATGTGAAGGGCGAAATAGATCTTTAAGGTGGTTGTAGTCCTTGCTTTCTTGATTTTGATTGCGAATAATAAATGCAATGGGTGCTCCTGTGCTTTTCCCATCGAATATACCTGATAGAAATTCAATTGTGTCATCTTCGTTGCGTGGAGTTGCAATGATTGATTGTCCCGGACGACGACGATTTAACTCATTCTGAACAAACTTCTCATCAATGACAATCCCTGACGGACAACCATCTAAGACACCTCCAATTGCAGCTCCATGTGACTCACCAAATGATGTAAAAGCTAATAATTTTCCTAATGTATTCATTTTGAATCGTTCAAATTATGATCCATAGTTATCTATAAACAGATGTTTTTTGTTAAAAGTTTTACAAAGTTAAAATAAATATTTGATTTTGACTTATTAAAAAGCACAATGCAACCTACTCAGTTTATTCGTATTTCGACATGTCAAAAAAAAACAGCTTCATCATCGAGGGATAATGAAGCTGTTTTATATTATTATTATCAATAGAGATTACACTCTATCCAAAGTCGTCAAACATTAAGTTTTCTCTTGGAACACCCAAATCCCAAAGCATTCCTTCAACAGCTTTGGCCATTGGGCCAGGTCCACACATGTAGTATTCGATATCTTCAGGAGCATCGTGCTGATCCAAATAAGTATCGTGTAATACTTGGTGTACAAATCCTGCCGTATATTTCACTCCAGCTTCATCAGCTGCAGGGTCAGGACGGTCAAGTGCTAAGTTGAAAGTAAAGTTAGGGAACTCTTTTTCTAATTTCAAGAAATCCTCTAAATAGAATACTTCGTGCATTGAACGAGCACCGTAGAAGTATTGTATTTTGCGATCTTTGATTTTCAATGTCTCCATTAAATGCAGTAGGTGTGAACGCAATGGAGCCATACCAGCACCACCACCAACGTAAATCATCTCGTTTTTAGTATCCAATACTGGGTGGAACTCACCGAATGGACCTGAGATATTTACTTTGTCACCTGGTTTTAGATTGAATATATAAGATGAAGCAATACCTGCAGGTACTTTTGCCCAATCATTTATATTTCTATCAAAGGGTGGGGTAGCTATTCGCACATTCAACATCACAATGTTACCTTCAGCAGGGTGATTGGCCATTGAGTATGCTCGCATCGTCTCTTCTTTATTCGAGGCAGTTAAATCCCACATTTTGAATTTATCCCACTCAGGTCTGAAACGCTCGTCAATATCAAATTCACTGTATTTTAAATCATATTTAGGAATATCAATTTGAATATAGCTACCAGATACGAAGTTTAGGTTTTCACCTTCAGGAAGTTTTACAACAAACTCCTTGATAAAGGTAGCCACATTATTATTAGATACTACTTCACATTCCCATTTTTTAATATCCAACACAGATGGGTCAATTTTAATCTCTAAATCATTTTTTACTTTTACCTGACATCCTAAACGCCAGTTGTCTTGTATCTCTTTACGAGTAAAGTGTACTTTCTCTGTAGGTAGAATTTCGCCACCACCTTCAGGAACTTGACAACGACACTCTCCACAAGTTGCTCCACCACCACAAGCTGATGGTAAGAAAATATTGTTTACGGCTAATGTGGTTAGAAGATTACTCCCTGCCTCAGTTGTTACTTCTTTATCTCCACCGTTGATCTTTATCTTAACTTCACCTGATTGTACTAAGTATTTTTTGGCAACTAAAAGCATGATAACTAATAGTAGTATAACAATCAAAAATACAGCTAAACTCGAAATTATTGCTGATAGTTCTATGTCTAATAACATTTTATTTATTTTACGAATGAAACGTTTAGTTTATTATTTATTAATTGGCCATTGATTAAATATCCAATCCTGAGAAAGCCAAGAATGCAATACCCATCAAGGCAACTACTATAAAGGTGATACCAAGCCCACGTAGTGGCTTCGGTACATTTGAATACTCTAATTTCTCACGTATAGCAGCTAATCCGATAATGGCTAATAACCATCCAATTCCTGAACCAAGAGCATAAGAAGTAGCTTCACCGATATTTACAAACTCACGTTGTTGCATAAACAGAGAGCCACCCATAATGGCACAGTTTACAGCAATCAATGGTAAGAAAATACCTAAGGAGTTGTAAAGTGATGGGCTGAATTTTTCAATAACCATTTCTACCAACTGAGTGATAGCGGCAATTACAGCAATAAAGAGGATAAATGATAGATAGCTTAAGTCTGTAGTTTTTAAACTTGGACTTAACCACTGCAACGCACCTTCTTTAAGTACATAATTTTCCAATAAATAGTTGACAGGAAGAGTGACTAATAACACAAACGTTACAGCTATACCTAATCCCATTGATGTTTTCACATTTTTTGAAACGGCTAAGTAAGAGCACATTCCCAAAAAATAGGCGAAAATCATATTGTCAACAAAAATTGACTTGACAAATATGTTTAATATATTTTCCATATCTTTTTTATCTTAAATCTGTTCTGTAATAATTTATCAACATTAATTTGTCTCTTCTTGAAGGTCTTTGTGTTTAGCACGCTGTATCCAAATAATAGCACCTACCAAAATAAGAGCCATTGGTGGCATCACCATCAAGCCATTGTTTACGTAGCCCCAATCGTAGAATATTTGTGGAACTACTTGATATCCAAACAATGTTCCTGCGCCAAGCAATTCGCGGAAGAAACCAACTACCACTAATATCCAAGCGTATCCAATACCGTTTCCAACACCGTCTAAGAATGATTCCCAAGGACGATTACTCATTGCAAACGCCTCCAAGCGACCCATTAAAATACAGTTTGTAATAATCAAACCTACATAGACAGAAAGTTGCTTGCTCACATCGTAAGCATAAGCTTTAAGTACCTCACTTACCACTGTAACTAAAGCAGCAATAACTACTAATTGTACAATAATACGAATACGGTTTGGTATTGTTTTACGAAGTAAGGACACAATTACGTTTGAAAGAGCCATAATAACAACAACGGAAATACCCATTACTAATGCAGGCTCAAGTTTAGCAGTTACGGCTAAAGCAGAACAAATTCCTAATACTTGCACCGTGATTGGATTGTTTTTATCCAAGGGTGCTACTAATACATCTTTTGATTTTGCTGTAAATAAACTCATTATTCGTTTCCTCCTTCATTTTTATTTTTCAAAAAAGCTTCATACTCTCCAATTCCTTTCAAAAGCATTTGCTCAACACCTTTACTTGTAATTGTACCACCTGAAATGCCATCTACATAATCTCTACCTTGTGCTGTTTGTCCGGGTTTTACAATAGCAACTGAAACAAACTGATTGTCTGCATTGAAAATACTTTTGCCGATAAATTCATTTTGAAATTGCTTGTGTTCAATTTCTGCACCTAATCCGGGTGTCTCACCTTCGTGAGAATAATAAACACCATAAATGCTGTTTTTATCTTGATTAAGTGCTACATATCCCCAAATCGCACCCCAAAGACCTGCTCCGTGAAGTGATAAAACGTATTTTGTTTCACCATCTACATTGGCAATATATACGGGGAATTGACGATCTTCTTCTTTCTTACTAAGTTCTTTTTTAATGCTAATATTAAAAGCATCTTCTTTATCTTCAGAAACTACTTCACCTTTTGAGTTTACAATAATTGCTTTTTCAATTGTAGTATTATATGTATCTTCAAAATTTTGAGATTCTAAAATATTGAGCGAACTAAGTATCTGTTTCTTCTTATCTAACTCTTCATTGGCTTTTTGCTTGTTTTTCAATGCACCCGAAACCAATGCCAATGCCAAAGCAACAATAACTACCATTACAATGGCATAGATAATTGTATAACTATTTTTATTTGTATCCATTTTTCTAATTTAAAATTTTACTGATAGTTGTTGTTTAGCTTGCTTTAACTCGTTTCATTCTTTTCTTGATGTTTGCATCCACCACATAGAAGTCAATTAATGGAGCAAATAGGTTCATCAATAAGATTGCCAACATCATACCTTCGGCGTAGCCCGGATTGAGCACACGTATTGTAACAGCCAAGACACCAATTAAGAATCCAAAAATCCATTTTCCAGTTTCTGTTCTTGAAGCAGTTACAGGGTCAGTTGCCATAAATACAGCACCAAATGCAAAACCACCTAAGGTTAAGTGATAATACCAAGGAAGATTAGCTATAGCAGTGTCGGGTCCAAAGTGGTTAAACACCAATCCCATCAATGCACCACCTAAAAACACAGAGAAAGTGATTTTTAAACTTGCTACACGAGTGATTGTAAGAATCAAAAATCCGATTGCAATGGCGATAATTGATGTTTCGCCAATCGATCCGGGCATTAAACCTACAATTGTATCCATAAATGAATAGCTATTTCCAAACATATCTACAATAGCAGGATTGCTTGTCGTAGAAGTAGCAACTTGTCCTAATGGTGTTGCTCCTGAAAAACCATCGACAACTGTACCACCTCCTATACCAAATGTGCTGTCGGTGCGAATCCAAACTTTATCACCCGACATAGCTTGAGGGTAGGAGAAGAACAAAATAGCACGTGTTACCAAGGCTACGTTGAATATATTCATTCCAGTTCCACCAAACACTTCTTTTGCAAATATTACTGCAATAGCAGTTGCTACAGCAATCATCCAAAGTGGTGTGTCAATAGGTACAATCAAAGGAATTAACATCCCTGTTACTAAAAATCCTTCTTGAACTTCTTCTTTTCGAATTTGAGCACCAGCAAATTCAATTCCTAATCCTACGATGTAGGAAACTAAAATAATAGGTAATACAGCAACTAAACCGTACCAAAACATAGCCCAAAATCCTATTTCACCCATACCGATTGCATTGTAATGCTGATATCCGGTATTATACATTCCAAAAAGAAGCGCCGGAATAACTGCTAAAACAACAACAATCATCGTGCGTTTACTATCAACCGCATCGTGAATGTGCGTACCACTTTTTGATGTTGTATTTGGAACAAAAAGGAATGTTTCAAATGCATCAAAAGTAGAGTGCAGCTTCTCAAACTTACCACCGGGTAAGAAGTTGGGTTTTACTTTATCTACTAATTTTCTTAATGAACTCATTTTATAATCTTTTTATATCTGATTTTTTTTAGTCAATTAATTTAACGAAATTATAAAAATTAATTATTCTACTTCCTTACGTAAAATATCCAATGCTTCACGTACAATTGATTGTAGTGGAAGTTTTGACGTGTCAACAAACTCACACAATGCAAAGTCTTCGGGAGCTACTTCATAGGCTCCCAAACTTTCCATACGGTCGATGTTTTGAGCCAACATTGTTTTTATCAATTGCTCAGGTAGGATATCCATTGGGAAAACACTATCCCATTCGCCCGACATAATAATTGATCGTGGACCTCCCAACATCCGAGCATCGTATTTGAATTTTCGGTTTGGGAAAAGCTTTGTGAAAAACAAGCTGCTTGCACTAAATTTGTCGAAACGTGGCATTGCCCAGCCTAAGAGTTCGTGAGTTTCATCACCTTCTTTTATCACACTGATTTGTGAGTCGTAGGGAGTTAAGAAGCCATTTGCACTGATTTTGGTTCCGCTCAATACATTGCCACTGATATGTCGGAGAGTATAATCATTCTTTTTGATATTCCCTTTGATGATTTCAGATATATTGTTACCCGCTATCGTCTCAAAGTATTGTGCGTTTTCTACTTCAGGGCCTGTAAGAGCTATCACTTTAGTGAAATCAACTTTACCGGTTGATACAAAACGACCTATTAAAGCCACATCTTGAACATTCACTGTCCAAATTACTTCGCCCTTATTGACGGGGTTTGTATGGTTGATTTGCACGCCTACATTTCCTGCAGGGTGTTTACCTTCAAATAGTGTGGTTTCAGCATCCTTAATAGATGCGAAAATTGAGTTGCTTGAAGATAGTCCTAAATGTACTTTCCCACTTGTAAGCTTAGCTAAAGCTGAAACACCTATCTGGAAATCACCAATTTGATTTTTCATAACAAATTCATAATCGGGAGCCAAAGGTGCAGTATCAAAAGTGGATATATGAATAGCTTTCGGTGTTTTATCCGGATTAGCGATTACATCATAAGGACGTTGTTTGATTAATGTCCAAAATCCCGACTCTAAAAGGGCTGCTTTCAGCTCTTCGGCTGATGCTTTTCCGCCTTTTAAGTCAAATTCTACACTTTCATTTTTATTGTCGTTTTCGATAACAATTTGCATCACTTTACGACGTTCACCACGCACAACTTCACGCACAGTTCCACTAACAGGCGAAACAAATTTCATCGCTTCGCTGTTTTTGTTGAAGAAAAGGGGAGTTCCTGCTTTTACAGTTTCACCACCTTTTACAATCATCTTAGGAATGATACCGTGATAATGGTCGGGAGTGATTTCAATGACGCTTGCAGGTTTGATTTTTGATATTTTCTCAGAAGCTTTTCCTTCGATTTTAATATCCAAACCTTTTTTTATCCTAATCGTATTTGCCATTAAAATAGAATATTGAAGTTTAATTTAATTTTTTATATGATGTGCAAAGATAATTTTTTATTCTTAATAACAGAAAAAAAGAGCATCAAAAAGACAAAATATAAATAAGATTCATACTTATATTGTATTGTTTTTATTGATTAGTCTATAAATTAAGACTTTCTAATCTTTTTCTTATCAAACAACTGAAAATTATCAATTGTTTTTTATTTCAAGAAAAAAGTAGTTAATTTGATTGTTTTTTTGATTTCTGTGTAAATTTAAACTCAAAAAATAATGCTTGAATTGTTGAAAAAACAGAGAAAATTTAAACTCTACAGAGTCTCTACAGAATTTAATTGTAAATTTGAAAATATTCAGAAAATGAACTGATTTTTTTAGAAAAATTTCGAGCTAAAACTGCTAACTGCAACAAATCTGTGTTGTGTCTTTTTTAGTGATATTATAATTTAATTATGCTTTATTCAAATTTATAAAAAATGAAGATATTAATTATTGAAGATAATAAAATATTGTTGGAAGCTATTAATGATGCACTTCAAGAAGAACAATTTGTATGTGAAGTGGCAGATGATTTTCCAATTGCCAGTGAGAAGATAGAGCTTTACGAATATGATGTAGTAATCGTAGATATTAATTTGCCTTCAGGCTCAGGACTTGATATAATCCGAAAGTTAAAGAAAAACGAATCAAATATAGGCGTTATTGTTATATCTGCTCGCGATTCGTTGAGTAATAAGGTTGAGGGTTTGGAATTGGGTGCAGATGATTATTTGACCAAGCCTTTTGATATGGTTGAGCTGATAGCAAGAGTGAAAGCCTTAATTAGAAGGCGACAATTTGCGGGGAATAAATCTGTGAGTTTTGGCGAAATTACAGTACATACAGATAGTCGCGAAGTCTTTGTGCGAAATAGTAAAGTGGATTTGACAAAAAGCGAATACCTAATTTTAATGTTCTTTTTTTCGAATCCGAATCGTGTTTTGACAAAGGAAAATATTGCAGAACATATCTGGGGTGATAATATGGACTTATCTGATTCTTTTGATTTTATTTATTCGCACATAAAAAACTTACGCAAGAAAATAACTTCAATGGGTGTAGAAGATCCTATAAAAGCGGTGTATGGAATTGGTTATAAACTTGATATAACTTAAACTATGAAATTGATAAAAAGAACTTATTTGGAAGCTTTGATTTGGCTTATTCCCGTATTGATTTTTGGGAGTGTTTTTTCTTTTTATATGATTAAACATATTGTGTATGAAGAGGTAGATGAGCATTTAAACTATGAAATGGAGCGATTGCTACAATATCATACAGAGCACAATGATTTACCCGAATTTCATAAGGCAGGTGACATTATTGCCAATATGAAATTGGAAACGCCTATTTTTAAAGATACCTTAATTTTAGAAACTGCTGATAATGAAATGATACCGTATCGTGAACTTCTGTTTTCTATAGAGCACGATGGTGAGGATTTTACAATTGTTTTGCGACAGTTGCTTCCCGGCAATGATGATGTATTAGAAGGTGCATTATTGATGATGCTTGGCTTGTTTGTATTGATTGTTTTGTTTTTATTTTTGATGCTTAATACTATTTCTAAAAAATTGTGGTCGCCATTTTATAAAACATTAGACGGACTTATTCAATACAAACTTACAGATTCGGTGCCTTCATTTGCTAAATCAAATATTGATGAGTTTAATACTTTGAATGAAACAGTTAATGATTTATTAATAAAAATATCGAATGATTATAATCGAAACAAGGAATTTAATGAAAATGCTTCGCACGAACTTCAAACCTATTTGTCGATCATACGATTGCATTCAGAACGACTTTTATCGACCAGTCAAAATGAAGAGGGGCGGATGAATGATGTGAAAATGATTTTGAATGCAGCGTCAAAACTTTCGATGGTGCAAAAATCGTTGTTGTTGCTCAGTAAAATTGGAAACTTAGAATACCGAAATAATATTGATGTTGAGTTATCAGACGTGCTGACAAACTCGATTGCTACTTTTCAGGAAGCGATTGATATTAGAGAGATTGATTTGCAACTGGATATTGAAGAGTATAAATTAAAAATTGATTTTGGTTTAGCAGAACTCTTGCTAAGCAATTTGATTAAAAACGCAATTAAACACAATATTCAAGGTGGCTATATTTATATATCTCTGAAAGATGGTGTTTTATTAGTTGAAAACTCTGGTAGTAATTTTACTGGTAACCCAAATGTTCTTTTTGAGCGTTTTGCAAAAGGAAAAACAGGGAATTTAGGCTTAGGATTGGCTATCGTAAAACAAATTTGTGATATCTATAAGTTTAATATTTCCTATAATGTGATTGAAAATAAACACGCTATAAAAATTTCTTTTTGATAATCGTAATATCCCAAATTCCTACAGAATTGCACTTTATCTTTGTGGTGTAATTACAAATAAAAGTAATTGCTGGAGAAATCCGAAACTCCAATTTAATAAGTAGGATGATATTAAATAATTATGATTTTATGAAAAAAATATTTTTATGGGCGTTTTTACCCCTTTTACTAATCGCTTGCGACAAAAATGAAATTTTGACAACTTCGGCAATTCCCAATGAAATTGCAAGTTATGTAGAAACTCATTTTCCAGATAATGAAATACTACAAGCAGTTATGCAAGTTGATGGATTAGAACTTACTTATGATGTAACTTTACGTGGAAATATCTATTTGGAATTTAACCGTAAAAAGGATATTATAGAAATCAAAAGTTTTGAAAAATTGCCTGACAGCGTTATTCCAGTAGCGATTTTAAACTATGTCAGCTCCAATTATGAAGGAAATTTTATAAAAGAGTGGGAGATAGATGATCGGATTCAGCAAGTAAAACTTGATAACGAGCTTGAACTTGAATTTAACAAAAAAGGTGAATTTTTACGAATTGATAATTAATTAAAAAATAAATATGAAAAAGAATAATTTAAAACAATGGGGATTACTACTTTTGGTTTTACTTTTTACAACCAACGTAGCGTATAGTCAGTACAAAGGCAAAGGTGCTACCAATAAGATTTACACCGTAAAAGAGGTGCTTGATAATGCCTCTAAATTGGATCGAGCTGATGCTGTAGTGAAGGTAAAAGGATTTATTGTTGAGCAAATTAACTCTGATACTTACAAATTCAAAGATAATACCGGCGTAATTCAGGTTGAAATTAAGAAAAAGCGCTTACCAGCTACTCCTTTTGACGAAAAAACGGAGCTAATATTGATTGGCGAAGTGGATAATGACTTGTTTCAACCGGTTGAAATAGAAGTAGATGAGGTAATCATAGCCAATCAATTAAAAACAGAGGTAAAGAAAAAATAATCAATAAGAGCAGAGGCGAAATTAGTGAATAAAGTTTGTGTTTTGTAAGAAAAGGATGTTGTTTCTTTTATGAAATAACATCTTTTTTACTTTTTAATTATTCCTCAAAAGAGATAGTCAGAAAAATTACAATTTTAAGAAATAATCAGTTAATTCACTAAAAGAGTCAAATTTATAGTGGTAGTTATTGGTGTTTCCAAAACCATAACTTACAAAAACAAATGGAAGACCAGCCATCTCTGTTTGTTTTGCATCCGAATCTGTATCTCCAACATAAATCGCTGATTTGAGCTTGTGTTTTTCTACTAAAAGTTTCAAGTTATGATGTTTGGGCATCAGGTTTTGCCCATGCTCCATATAATCTGAAATAAGATGCGTGGTATTGGTGTATTGCATAAAATTAAGCAATCCACCTTCTTCACAATTACTCAAAAGGAAGATTTTATATTTTTTTGATAGTGCTTCTAATCCTTCTATTACGCCATCGTATATTTTGGGTTCGATATCGGGAAATAGATTATTATACTCCTCAACCACTGTTTCAAAAACTTGGTCTTGTTGCTCCACACTTGCTTCTGGAATTACAATATTGAGCAATTGACGAGCTTCTTTGCCCATCAAGCCGATTAGCTCTTCACGCGAAACTCGCTTGTCGAATCCCGTTTTTTCTAATCCAATATTCCAAACTTTTACATAACTATCAACATTGTCCCACAATGTGCCATCCATATCGAAAATAATACTATCTATTTCTTTTTTCATGATTTTTTTTAATTTCATTATAATCAATTTGATTACTTCTTTCTACATTTTCAATATCCTCTTTCTTGTTTCGCTATAAAATCCTTTGGGAGCTTGCATCAATAGTAGTGCAAATGTGATGATAACTATTCCGATAACGGTAGGCATATCGGGTGATTCGCCTTTGACAAATAACCAACTTAAAACCGCACCTGCTACTGGAATGATAAATTTCCAAATATTCAGCTCCGAAACTTTTACCCCTGGTCTGTTGAGCAGGGTGTACCAAATAGAGAATCCAACTGCCGAAATGGTTGCTAACCACAACACGGCACCATAAAACTCCAATGGAAAATTGAAGTTTTGGGGTTTTTCATATAGGAATGAAGTGATAAGAAGCATAATACCGCCTGTAAAGTTGGCAAAGGCAGTGAGTGCAATAGGGGATATTTTTGCTGATTTCTTTTTGACTACCATTATATTGGTGAAGCTACCAATTAAATTACTCAACAACAACAAGCCTACGCCTGTATAAAAACTTGAGCTTGCTTTCTCAAAACCACCTTTTGCTAAACTGATAAAGACAATTCCAGATAATCCAATTAGAATAGCAAGCATTTTCCGCACAGACATTTTATCATCTTTAAGTGTGAGATGAGCCATAATTGCGACAAATAAAGGTCCCGCCCCGATGATGATAGATGAAACCGCTCCCGGCACTTTATGAAGTCCCATGAAGAAGAGACCGTATTGAAGAAAAGTTTGCACAAATGCGAATAATAGCATAAATCGCCAATGCTTCAAGGCGTGTTTGAAATCTACTTTCATCACCCACATTACGGGTACCAGCATCAGTCCGGCAAGAATAAATCGGATCCCTGATAGGAAAATTGGGTCTGCATATTGAAATCCAATTTTTGCACCTGCAAAAGCCGATCCCCATAATATGCAAGCTATGATTGCTTTGGTTCTCATTTGTATTTAATTATTGTTTAATATTTTGGACAAAAACAGAGAAAGACGAGCGTTTATTACACCCGTCTCTCTTTGATCTTATTTAAAAACGCATTATCCGCATTTCGAGTAGCCGCAAGTTTGGCAAGTCAAGCAGCCTTCTTGGTAGATAAGTGTTTTTTCATTACACTCAGGGCAAGCTTGTCCATCAATTTGAGTTCCGTCAGGGATGTATTTTTTCAATGCACGCTCCACTCCCACTTTCCACGTATTGATAGATTCACTATCCAATTGTAAGCCCGAAACAAGTTTGATAACTTGATCAATGGGCATTCCATAGCGTAAAACTCCTGAAATCAATTTTGCATAGTTCCAAAACTCTTTGTCAAATTTGTAGGATAATCCTTCAACTGTAATTTTGAATCCACGTTTGTTTTCAAATTGGAAGTCGTAACGGCTTTGTCCATCATCGCCTTTAACTTTGATGATTTTACCTTCGGTAACAGATTTTGGAAGCATTATGCCATCATCATCATCAGCTATACCTGTGAAAATTTCATACGGTTTATCATCTTTCAAGCCAACAAATGCAATCCATTTGTCTTTGTTGTTTTGGAAGCGCAGAATCTCACATTTCAATTCAGTTGGTCTTTTTATCAAATTAGCCGGATCAAATTGCTCCAATATCTCCTGTGCTTTTTGATCTTTTTGCTCTTTTTCTTTCTTCTCTTTTACGGCAACAAGAACTCCCGAACGTGAACCATCTCGATATACGGTAACTCCCTTGCAACCAACACGCCACGCTTCTTCATAAAGTTGCCCTACAAGTTCTTCGCTTGCATCGCTTGGCAGGTTGATGGTTACGCTGATGGAGTGATCAACCCACTTTTGTACTTTACCTTGCATCTGCACTTTTTTTAGCCAATCCACATCATTTGCTGTAGCTTTGTAGTAGGGTGATTGACTAACCAACTCATCAATTTCCTCTTTGCTATATTTTTTTGAAGTCGAATGTCCGTTGACCTCCATCCAAGTTTTGAATTTGTGATGAAATACGATATACTCTTCCCAAGAGTCGCCACTTTCATCAACAAAATCAACCACCACATTTTTATCATTCGGATTGACTTTGCGGCGACGCATATAAATAGGCATAAATACCGGCTCGATACCCGATGTGGTTTGCGTCATAATGCTTGTTGTGCCTGTTGGAGCGATGGTAAGCAATGCGATATTTCTTCGTCCATATTTCACCATATCTTCATAAAGTTGAGGATCAGCTTCTTTTATACGTAAAATATAGGGATTGTTCTCTTCGCGTTTTGCATCATAAATATCAAAAGCACCTCTCTCTTGAGCCATTGTTACTGAGCTACGATAAGCTGCTAAAGCGACAGCTTTATGTAGTTTTTCAGAAAAATCAATAGCTTCATCTGTTCCATAACGAAGATTGAGAGCTGCAAGCATATCGCCTTCGGCTGTAGTGCCCACGCCAGTACGACGGCCTTGAAGTGTTTTGAAACGAATTTTCTCCCACAGTCTGCGTTCAGTAGTTTTTATCTCTTCATCTTCAGGGTCATTGTTGATTTTATCCAAAATTTGGTCAATTTTTTCCATCTCTAAATCGATGATATCATCCATTATTCGTTGTGCATACTGAACGTGCTCATTGAATAGTTCAAAATCAAATTCAGCTTCGGGCGTAAAAGGTTTTTTTACATACGAATAGAGATTGATAGCCAATAATCGACAACTATCGTAGGGGCAAAGAGGAATTTCGCCACAAGGATTGGTAGCAACGGTGCGATAACCCAAATCGGCGTAACAATCAGGCACTGATTCATTGATAACTGTGTCCCAAAACAGTATTCCGGGTTCTGCCGACTGCCAAGCATTGTGCACTATCTTTTTCCACAGCTCATTGGCGTTTACATTTTTCTCAAACTGAGGTTTGTCACTGACAATAGGGTATTGTTGTTTGTAGCTTTTGTTTTCGATAGCAGCACGCATAAAATCATCATCAATCTTAACCGAAACATTGGCACCTGTTACTTTACCCGATTCCATTTTAGCATCGATAAACCCCTCTGAGTCGGGATGCTTGATAGAAACTGTCAGCATAAGAGCCCCACGGCGACCATCTTGCGCCACTTCGCGGGTAGAGTTTGAGTAACGCTCCATAAAAGGAACAATACCTGTAGAGGTAAGGGCTGAGTTTTTGACTGGTGAACCCTTTGGGCGAATGTGCGAAAGATCATGTCCTACACCACCTCTTCGCTTCATCAATTGTACTTGCTCTTCGTCCATTTTGATGATAGCACCATAGGAATCTGATTGCCCATTGAAGCCTATCACAAAACAGTTAGAAAGAGATGCTACTTGATTTTTATTACCAATTCCAGTCATCGGACCACCTTGTGGCACAATATACTTAAAATCTTTAAGGAGCTCAAATACCTTCTCTTTGCTCATTGGATTGGGATATTTTTCCTCAATTCGAGCAATTTCAGATGCAATACGCCAATGCATGTCATCTGGTGTCTTTTCATAGAGATTACCAAAAGAGTCTTTCAAAGCATATTTGGTTGCCCAAACTCTCGCTGCCAAATCGTCGCCTTTGAAATAATTGACCGATGCTTTTTCAACCTCTTCCAATTTAAATTTTTTATCCATTTTAGCTTTATCTTTGATAATTAAAGAATTATTAAAATACTTTTGTTCAGATTTTCAGTTTGCAATGTTAAGAAATATTTCTCAATAATTTACTATTTTATGAACAATATTTATCAACAAAAAATATAAAGTTTTCTATTTGATTTTTTATATTATTGATAATCAGACTTATAGTATTTTTGAAATTGAAAAATGTTTTCCAAAATAAAAACTTTGGTGTTTTGACAGTTATATAATTGTTTAACAATATATTTTAATCGATTCAGCATAATAATTATTTGAGAATAAGTGCTGTTGGTTCATTTTAACAAGATTAGATTTAATTATTCTCCTTTTATTGCTGAATATCAGTAAGTTTATACTGAATAAAATATTTATATTTTACTTTTAAAGTAGTTTGTCTGCAATGAAGATGATTAGCGTGCTTGTTATTAATATTTATTTCAAACACAATTTTTGATTTTCTAAATGAAAACTGAGATAAAATTTATATTTTTGTAAGATATTGATTGTATGTTTATTTGAAATGAAATAGTTCAATGGAAAAAATAAAAATTGCCGTAGTTGGATATGGAAATATAGGTAAAGCTGTGATTGAAGCCATATCAGTAGCCTCAGATATGGAGTTGATTGGTTTGGTGCGTCGCAACACCAATCTCACTGAGCAAGAAAGCAAAGAGCTGCAAGATATAAAAGTGGTTGATGATATAGCCAAGTTGGGTAGGGTAGATGTGGCAATTCTTTGCGTTCCCTCTCGCAATGTAGCTGAAACAGCTCAAAAAATTGTCAGTTTGGGTATTCATACTGTTGATAGTTACGATATTCACAGTTCAATTTGGGATTTGAAAATCAAATTGGATAGCTTGGCGAAATCAAACAATGCAGTTTCAATTGTTTCAGCAGGTTGGGATCCAGGTAGCAATTCAATCATCCGCACGCTATTTGAAGCGATGACGCCAAAGGGAATTTCTTACACAAACTTTGGTCCGGGAATGAGCATGGGACACTCTGTTGCTGTAAAATCAAAGGATGGTGTTCGTGACGCTTTGTCTGTTACCATTCCGCTTGGAACTGGCGTTCATCGCCGAATGGTCTATGTGGAGCTGGAAGATAATGCCAATTTTGAAGAAGTGGCAAATAGTATCAAGCAGGATGCTTATTTCATAAATGACGAAACCCACGTCAAGCAGGTAGCATCGGTCGATTTGCTGAAAGATGTAGGACACGGTGTCAATTTGGTACGCAAGGGTGTTTCGGGCACTACAAGCAACCAACTGCTTGAATTTGATATGCGCATCAATAATCCTGCACTCACTGCTCAAATTATGGTCTCATCTGCACGTGCCACAATGCGAATGATGAGTGGGGCTTACACAATGATAGAGATACCACCTATTTATCTATTACCGGGCAGTAGTGAGGAAAATGTAAAAAGATTAGTTTAATTACAAAAAATCTAATAATATGTTACAATCAGAATTGACAAGCAAGCAATATAGAGGTGTATTGTTGATACTTATGTTGAGTATCGGTTTGGTTTTGTTTGCCCAAATGAGGTTTTATTTTAGTGGTTTTATGGGGGCATTCACGCTTTATGTTTTATTGCGTCCTCAAATGGTCTTTCTTACTAAAAAATGGAATTTTCATCGCGGGTTAGCTGCTTTCTTGATTATCCTTGAGGCATTGTTCATATTCTTAATTCCACTGATTACTATTGGTTTTATTGTGGTTGATACCATTTCATCTATTGATATAGATCCTAATTTTTTGAAAAATTGGGTGACTGAATTGATAGATAATATTGAAAGCAGATTTAATATTATGCTGATAACGGCTGATAATCTCTCTTTTATTCCAAAATTAGGTGGAAATATTGTACAAATTGTTGCGATGAGTTCCTATTCATTTTTAATCAATTATGTGGTTATCTTGTTGGTACTTTATTTTATGCTTTTTAGTTTTGAAGGGTTTGAGACAACTATACGTGAAATACTACCCTTTAGGCAAAAAAACAAAAATATATTTATCAATGAATCAAAGCTTATCATTCAAGCAAATGCAATAGGAATACCATTGTTGGCTATTATTCAAGGTTTTTTTGGTTACATAGGTTATCTGTTTTTTGGAACAGACAATCCATTGCTTTATGCTGTCATTACAGCTTTTGTTTCTATTATACCGATTGTTGGAACTGCTGTAGTATATGTTCCGTTAGCGGTTGGGCTTTATTTTCAGCATCAGGTAGGTGCTGCAATAGGCTTGGTAGTTTATGGTTTTTTGGTGATAGGTAATATAGATTATGTAGCACGTTTCTTATTGCAAAAAAAACTGGCAAATATTCATCCGCTAATCACCATTTTTGGTGTACTGATTGGTATCCCTATGTTTGGATTTTGGGGCGTTATATTTGGGCCATTGCTGATTTCGATGTTTATGCTATTCTTCAATATGTATCGCCACGACTATATAGAAGGCTCTGTAGCTCGACCAAGTATAACAATGATGGAGGAGTCAAAAACTCAGCACAAATGGAAAATCAAATCGAAGTTTCCGTATTTTTATAGAGAGAGCAATGAGGATGATTAGATAAAAGTTAGAAAGTTTGTAAAGTTTATAAAGAGTGTAGTTGTAAGGGATAATGAAACAATTAAAAATATAGTAGGTAGTTTAAGCGTCAAGACCTATCCCCCCGCCCTTTCCGAAGGAAAGGGAGCTAGGTAGTGCAGGGTTTATCCTTTTGTTCGATAGCAATCAAGCCCAACGGAGATAATACCACCGTATGACAAGCTCTTGCCTATG
>CAYFRA010000035.1:0-7929 GCA_964345395.1 uncultured Paludibacter sp.
ATCTCTATCATTAGACTTAAAAAACATCAAATCTTGCATAATGTTATTTTTAATCAGTATTGTGGTGCAAAAATATTGTTTTACCGCTTAAATCGTATGAAAAATGTTATTATGCAAGATAAAGTTTATAAATAATTTAATTTTGCTGTATTTATTAGGAATATATTTTCGTAATTTGTAATTTTGGTAAATAATTTGTTTTACTACTAATATCTTAATGAAAAATAAATAAAATAAATCTGTTGTTGATTTTGTAAAAGTCTGTTTACGTGATTATTAAAGTAAATTTACAAACAAACTAAGGTACACTTTTATTATTTTTTATCTCTAAAGTAATATTATGTAATAATTCAACAAGTTCTAATATACAGAAAGGACAATTCTAATCATTTTACGAGGATAGAAATGATTAGAAAAACATTTTACTTTTTTACAACTATGTTAAGTTTCGTAATACAATTAATTTAAAATAAATTCAAATAATCAAATGAAAAGAATTAACTTACTAATTTATGGTCTGTTGATAAGCTTAAGCTCATTTGCCCAAGTTCTGGTAAAGGGTGTTGTAACTTCGTCTGATGATGGTTATCCGATTATTGGGGCTTCTGTTACTATCAAAGGTACTACGCAAGGAGTGACAACTAACTTTGATGGTGAATATGCTATTCAGGTGCGAGATGGGCAGATTTTATCATTCTCCTATGTAGGTATGAGATCGCAAGAGATTAAATTTACTGGTAACAACCAAGTGATTGATGTGATTCTCGACCCAGCATTAGAAGAGCTAAAAGAGATTGTTGTTACAGCAATGGGTATTCAGGCTGAAAAGAAGAAAATGAATTTTGCTGTGCAGAGTGTCGATGGTGATGCTTTGACTGAGGGTAAATCAACAAACTTCGTGCAAGCGTTGCAAGGTAAAGTTGCGGGCTTGAATGTAACGGTAGGAAGTGGATCGCCCAACGCCGGATCGCAAATTATCATACGTGGTATTTCATCTGTAAACAACTCTCAAAATAATGAACCTTTGTTTGTGTTGGATGGTATGCCACTTTCTGGTAAGGGTAGTGCAGCTGCTGATATCAATCCCAATGACATTGAAAACGTAACAGTGCTTAAAGGTGCCGCTGCCGCAGCTCTTTATGGGCAAGACGCCGCCAATGGAGTGATTATGGTTACGACTAAAAAAGGAGTTGTGGGTAAGGTAAGTGTCAATTTAAATGCAGGTTTGCAAATTGATCAGCCTACGAGATTTCCACAGTTACAAACAACTTATGGTCCAGGCTCACAGGGTTTTTATAAGGAAAAAACTATGGGGGGATGGGGTCCTTTAGTAGGTGATACGCCTATATACGATAATGTAGCTAACTTTTTGCAAACAGGTATATATCAAAAGTATGACTTGAGTATGACTGGAGGTAGTGAAAAGTTTCAGGCTTATGCCTCTGCCAACTATTCAAGAAACGATGGTATCGTTCCAAATGACTATCTGACTAAAACAGGTATTTTCTTAAAAGGGACTTATATGCCACTCAAATCATTGACCATTACTTTAGCAGCCAATGTGTCTGACAATTCATTTCGCTCATTTGGTGCTACAAGTATGTCATCGGTTTACAACTGGCCTATCACCGATGATATTCGTGAATACGAATTGATCAACGGAATGCCTCGATTCTTATATTATAGTGACAACAAAAAATACAATTCACCCATCAGTCCGCTCTATTCACGCTACAATGATAACGGTGTCAATAGAAGAACGCGTAACATTTTGAATGGTTCTGTGAATTGGGTTCCGATTAAAAACTTAAATCTTACAGGAAGATTGAGTTATGATACTTCTTTGACTGGTTATGATGGTTATTCAGTGCCAAGATGGGATGATACTGTAATTTTGAAATCTTTGACCAACCCCAATCATCCTGGTGAGGATGCTACAACTGATGAATTGCAACAATATGAAAGAGATTTGTTGGCTTACCAAGATTTTATCGATAAATACAACAACACCGCCTATTTGTCTGACAAAGACATTCAAGATATGAGCAAAGACCTATTGGGGTCATATAGCTCTTCATCGGGTAGAGGGCAATTGTTTACAGCTGGCTTTTTAGGTACTTATAAAATTGAGTTACCACGTGAGTTCAGCATTGACTTATTAGCAGGTAGTGAGTTGAAAATGGAAAAAGGTTTGTCTATAGGGGTTGCAGGGCGAGATTTTATCATTCCTGGTACATATAGTTTGAGCAACACCAATCCAGACTACGTATATTTGAGCGATAGAACCTCAACACATCGCGAAAAAAGAACTTTCGGACACTTTGGCGAAATCCGTGGAGATTATAGAGGATTGGCTTCTTTGAGTGTTACAGGGCGTTGGGATTGGTCATCTACTATTTTGGCAAACCCATACTTCTACCCATCTGTTACTGCGGGTGTTCTTTTCTCCGAGCTTCTTGGTATTAGCTCCAAAACATTCAGTTATGGAAAATTGAGAGGTAACTACGCTGTGGTTGGTAAAGACGCTCCACCTTATCTGTATGACAGGCGATACAAACAATTTGCTACTTATCCAGATAATGGATACGGAATTGACCCTACATTAGCTTCGGCTGATAGAAATTTAATGCCCGAGTTGTCTTACTCTTGGGAGATTGGTGCTGACTTGCGTTTCTTTGATAGTCGCACACGCTTAGATTTGGCTTACTACTCTGTAAAGGTTGATAACCAAATTGTAACTGTACGTGTATCACCTGCATCAGGACATGTTTTGCAAGTACGAAATGAGGGTGCTATTCGCAATCACGGATTTGAGTTCTCTTTGGATCAAGATATTATTAAAAACTCAATCTTTAGTTGGGTGGCTAATGTCAACTTTGGTTTGAATCGCGGAACTGTGGTTAGCCTGCCTGAGGAAGTTGCTGAAATCACTGGCACACAATATGGTGATATCTTTACTTCTGCTTTCTTAGGTGGATCAACAACTGCCTTATCAGGTAAAGACTACAAACGAACTGATGATGGTAAAATCATTGTAGATAAATATGGTTATCCAGAGATTGGTGCTGATAAAAACAAAATGATTGGTAATCGCGAACCGCTATTTTTAGCAGGTCTTACCAATACATTCAGATATAAAGATTTGACTTTCTCATTTTTACTAAATGGTCGTCTTGGTGGCGATGTTGCTAACGTAACAGGAAGAGGACTTCTTTCAAATGGACAAAGCAAAATGTTGGAAACTTACCGTGGTAGGCAGTTGGTTGTTGATGGAGTAGTTTTGGGAGACGATGGCAATTATATTCCAAACACTACAGCCATTACATTAGACCATCCTACACTGACCAACTATTTTTATGCAGTCAGCTCAAACTTTATAGAGGATGGATCTTTCCTCCGATTGAGCTATGTCAATTTAGCTTATGACTTATCAAGATTGGTAAAAAATACAGCTTTAACAGGATTGCGTTGCTCTTTAACAGCCAATAATTTGTTCTTACTGACAAAATATACTGGTGCTGACCCTACACTTAACGCAAGTACAGGAAGTGGTGGAACTGGTTCGATGGGTATTGATAACTACGCTGTGCCAGGCACTCGCGGATTTAACTTTACTCTATCTGCATCTTTCTAAATCTATCGTATGAATATAAAAGAAATTAAGAAAAAGATAAAAAACAATAGATATGAAATACTTTAGAATAATAATAATCGGATTACTCACAACTCTCTTGATGACAAGTTGCGAAGACTTCTTGAATGTAAATAAGAGTATAGATAGTCCTACAACTATTACTGTTGATCAAGCATTGCCACCACTTGTGTTTTATGCTGCTCAGCAAAATTATGACCACGCCGAATATGGTGTATATTTAGCTTCTGCTTTGACAACGGGTGCTAAAAGTCAAACTGGTGCATATGCTTATAGTGCTGGCTGGGAGTTTTTATCTATGAATCGCCACCCACAGTGGAGACGCCATTTTTATGATCTGGGAGCTAACATCAACGAAATGTTTGCAGCTGCCGAATTGATAAATTCAAAAAACTTCATTTTGATAGGTCGAACCATTCGTTTACAATCTGTGATGTTGACAACTGATGTGTTTGGTGATATGCCACATTCCAACGCTTACACTGCCACATCTCCCACTTACGATACGCAAGAGGATATATATGAGTGGATGTTTGATGAGGTAGAAGAGCTGTTGGCACTATACAAAGATAAAGAGTGGACAGAAAACCCCAACAATATTCCTATTTCTGAAAAAATGGATAGAATATATAAAGGTGATTTGAAAAAATGGGAGCTTTATACAAAAGCACTACGAGCAAGACTGTGGTTGAGAAAACTACCTAACTGGGATAATAACCCTACAGTTTGTAACAAAATTGTGGGCTTTGTTGATGAGGTGTTGAATGACCCCAATTGGGAAGAACCCCGCTACAACTACCAGGGTGGTACCAATGAGCAAAACAACCCTTGGGGATCATCGGCTCCTATTATCAATGCTTGGGAGAGTAGAGGCAATCGACTCTCTACATCCATTCCTACCAAGTTTTTTGCTTATGGCATTTTGGGAGCTTATGAAATTAAAGGTAATGCACGTCAATATGCTTTAGACCCACGAGCTACCGAACTGATGACTCCTCGGAGAGATGGAGCTAATAGAGATGCTCTCAGATGGTTGGAGAGTAACATTGGTATGGATGTGTCGATGAAAGTGACCCATTATCCCGATTTATTAGCTGAGGGAGGAAACAATCCATTTACCAAAAATGATGGATACATTCCCCTTATTATGGATGAGGAGTTGATGTTTATCAAAGCTGAAGCACAATATTGGGCGGGCGACAAAGCTGCTGCCTATCACACTACCAAAGCTGCTACCATTCATAATATGGAGCGTTTGGGAATTTTTGAAGAAGATCTTGCTGCAGGTAATGCAACAAAAAGATACGAAGCGTTTTTTGAAATCAAACTACCAGGTGAAACAGCCTTTACATTGTCCGACTTGATGCAACAAAAATATGTGGCGATGTATCTGCAAGCTGAAATGTGGAATGATGTCAGACGATATAATTATAGCAGCAAAACCAACGGTATCAGCTATGATGGAGAATTTATATATACGGTAAAAAACATCTTCAACGGAAAAGGAACTGCAATTCCTAAGTTAGAGCAATGCGATGTTGAGTACTCTTTAAGAAGACCATATAACCTATATGAACCTTACTGGCTACAAGCCGATGCGTTTGGAACCAATGCTGAACTTTCGCCCAATGCTTGGATCAATCGTTTGAACTACGACCCCGAAACCGAAGATAAGTACAATCGTGCTGAATTGGAAAGATTGGGAGCGTTCAAAAATGCTGAATGGTTGAAAAAAAGAATGATTTGGCAATATAATAAAAGTGGTAAGGCTGTTGCAAGTGATCCTATAGAGTGGAAATAACTAAGCAATAGTTATACGAAATCATTTTTAATATCAAAAAACAAAGATAAAGATGAAAAAAATTAATTCAAAAATATTACAAATAACTGTAGCACTCTTTATGATGCTAACATTTAGCTTTTGTACCAAACACGACTTTTTAGATGATTTGAATATCACTGGCGAAGTGGGGCCGCAAGCTTACTGGGAGGTAGAGAGTTCGGCTGTTGGTGCTGGAAAAGACTTGGGTTTCAATCTTCAATACTACTCTACTGTAGATGAAATTGATTATTCAGAGGTATGGTATAGCGTGGACGAAACAGTTTATAAGTCGGTTGCTTGTCCTTGGGTAAGTACATTTACTTACATCATCAGCTCAACCAATAGTTCTCCACAACGCATTTCGCAGTTTATAAAAAAGTACCCACACAGCATGGCACAATACTCCGATTTGTTACGAGCCTATGTTTTGGAGAGCGATTTCCCGGTGAGTGGCACTTTAAGTCCCGTAAACTGGATGAAACCCGAAACATATGATGAACAAAAAATGTTAGATTATTTCGGAAACGATTTTATAGTAAACTTCAAAGATAGCCTTTACACAATGATGAAACATGCTGATTTTCAAAAAATGTATCTCGGTATGGGCTTATTGGAAGATTTCAAAAACTTTACTGACTCAACTTTTGACGACAACTCAAATAGCTATGTCTATCATTTTCCCAAAGATGGGGCAGGAGAGACGCCTATCCCTGCTGAAATCACAGAGTTGTATAAAGAGATACCCTTCGACAGGTTGGTTGAGAATACATCATCCAATGATTATAGCATTGAGTATAAACGCTCATACGCTATCAAAGCCAATATGAGGGTGTATGATAAACGTGGTGTGTATGGCACAACACAATTAAAAGAGATTAATATTAATTGATAGGAATTTATAAATAGATAGAAATATGAAAAACTTAAAATATATATGGCTGTTTGCTTTTGTAGCACTATTTGCAACTTCTTGTACCGACAATGTTCCAGAAGTTGAAGATTTGCCATCTGCAGCTGTCCATTTCACATACAAAGTGATTGATGACTCCTACCAATTGGACTATTATACTGGAGCCAACATTGAGTTTACAAATCTTTCGGCAGAGCAAGGCGAGTGCCAATGGGATTTTGGTGATGGCACTCCCGTCGTAACAGGTGATGTTGTGAGGCATAAATTTGCTGATGCTGGCACTTATCAAGTAAAACTAACCGTAGCAGGCTCACATCACAAAACTCAACCGATAATGATTATTGATATCATTCCTATTATGTCGGTTGATCCGATTGAAGGAGGTATTTGTGAGGTTTTGGAAACACCAATCTCTATTTCTATGGAACTTCCCAATCCTGAAAACTTAGAAGAGGAGTATCTTTGGACTTTTCCTGATGGAACTACCGATGAGGCGGGTAATGTTATGACCACATCTACAGAGAAGAACCCTGGTAAACTGAAATTTGGTAATGTAGGTTCACAAACGGTTCGTTTGCGTGTTAAACTGGGGGGACGAACTCTTCAAGAGGGTAGCGTCAATGTGCAAGTGGGGTATAGCGAAGAGGTTCCAACACTCTATTATGCAGAGAAAGGTGGAAATATCAAAGCTTTGAAATTGGTGAATAATGCACCAGCAGGAATGAAGATTTTCCCTTACGATATGGGAATATCTTCGGGTAACCATCCCTTGAATATCCTTTTCAACGAAGAGTCGCTATATATTATAGATTGCGGACAACAATTTACCTATGTTGATGATGCCGATGGAGTGCTTGGTGACGGTAGGATTACTGTTATGAAAAAAGATGGCTCTAAATTAGAAACAATGCTTACCAACAATGGAGCAGCTTTTGATGACCCATTTTATGGCTACATCGAAGGTAATGATTTATATTTTTCAGATAGAAATACAGGTATTCGTAAAATAGGATTAGATGAAAGAAACCGTGCCTTCTCAAAAACCGAATTTCCTTTCTATGTTCAAAATGCAACTTTAGGTTACTATGCTAATGGATATAGCTACGGTTCGATGAATGCTTGTTTTACTAAGATTGATGATACTTGGTATTGGCTTAAAACTTTCAACGGAACAGGAATATTCAGATTCAAAGAGAATGATATATTGAAAGAGGCGATTACAGGCGGTGAACCTGCACCGGAGTCTGGTATTGCTTTGTCGGGTATGAGTCCAAAGTCAATCGTTTGGGATGCAGCTAACAAAGTGGTTTATTTTTCAATTTATGATACTGGTTTTGAAGGAGTTTATCGCTGTAGCATTGAGCAGTTAAATGGAATTGGTGGTACAAGAGGAAACTTAGCACCTTATCAATTGAAATTAGCAAATGGAAAAACAGTAACACCCATTACAGAGACGGGTATGGGTGAGGGCTCAAGCGGTGAGTTTATCGGTATTTCTCAATTGGCTTTAGATAAAGAGACTGGAAATGTTTATTTTGGTCTTCG
>CAYFRA010000035.1:8029-9729 GCA_964345395.1 uncultured Paludibacter sp.
AAGCGAGAGATGCGTGCCAATTGGTTAACTACAGTATGGAGGTTAGATTGGCCCTCTACAACTGTTCCTGCCAATGGCACAGAGGCTGAACGACAAGGTGCTATCAATACGCAAAAAAATGGTTTGATAGCTATTTTTGACAAGATGAAAGACGCCAATATGAATGCAGTGTTTTTCCAAATTCGTAGTATGAGCGATGTAATGTATCCTTCTGCTTATGAAAATTGGAGTAGCTTTATCTCTTCCGAGCGAGGAGCACACCCTGGTTATGACCCCCTCGCATTTGCTATTGAGGAGGCTCACAAAAGAGGTTTAGAGCTTCACGCTTGGATCAATCCTTATCGATATTCCACATCTGAAGCAACTCACGGAAATTTACCTACTGACTATGTCAATACGCACCCCGATTGGTTGATGACTTATGATAGTTACACCAAAATTCTAAATCCGGGTAATCCCGAAGTCATACAACGCATCGTTGATATTGTAGAGGAGGTAGTGAGTAATTATGATGTAGATGGTATTGTTTTTGATGACTATTTTTATGTTAATGGAGCAACCAACGATACAATGGATCAAAATGAGTACAATCTATACAATCCAAAGAATCTGTCGAGAGCTGATTGGCGACGTGAAAACTGTAACATCATGATTGAGAATGTTTACAATAAAATTCAAGAGATCAAACCCTATGTTACATTTGGCGTTAGTCCTGCTGGGGTAGCGGCATCAAGTGTGGCTGTTGCTCAACAATATGACGTGCCACCCGCGCCTGTCGGAAGCGACTGGCAATACAATGGTATATACTCTGACCCACTGGCTTGGATCAGTCGAGGTAGTCTTGATTATATATCACCTCAAATATATTGGACAACAGGTAGTGCCAACGCTTATGATAAATTGGCTCCTTGGTGGTCGATGGTATCCAACAAGTATGCTACACATTTCTATTCGAGCCACTCTCTCTCTGCAATGACTGGGTCGCAACCCGCTCCTCAAAGTGAAGTGGTGGTATTGGATGGCGAAATGATTGATGTCAATCTTTTGTCAGGAATTGAACAATCTTCGGTTATGCAAAACAGAGAAGCATCATTTGCACCACCATATCAAGCACCTGATGCCATCGACTTCTATTTCCAAGAATTGGGATTGCAAGTGGATTGGAATAGAAATAGTGATTTGAACGATGCTCCAGGTAGTGTTTTTTATGCTACTGCCAAAGCTACAGGGGCTTCTTTTATCAACTATTTGAAATCAAATGTGTTTACCCAACAGGCATTGACACCAGCTATAGCTTGGAAGAAGAGTGAAGAGCAGTCATTGGTTAGTAATTTGGCGATCAACAATTCAAAACTGACTTGGAGTGATAACAATAGCAATGTGCGTTATTCGATTTACGCCATTCCAAACAGTAAAACCAATGAGAATGACAAATTCTCATCATCTAAATACTTGATTGGCGTAAGTTACAAAAAGGAGTTTCAATTGCCAACAGGTATATCATCTTCATCACATCAATTGGCTGTGGCGGTGCTTGATAGATACGGCAATGAGTTTTCACCACGCATAATCAACGAGGATTTACAAACCCCATCAGCTGTCAATTTAATTTCGCCAGCCAATAACAGCACCATCACCATCCCAACCAATTTTGAGTGGAGCGTGGTTGAGGGTGCAATCTCCTACATATGGGAAGTAGC
>CAYFRA010000035.1:9829-19021 GCA_964345395.1 uncultured Paludibacter sp.
GAGGCATGAGTGCTATGTCAAATGTGATAAGTTTCAAAACTCAATCGGTAGTTATTCCAATTCCAATAATCATTTCACCACAAAATGATGAAACATTATCATCAAACCAAGTGTTGGTAAAATGGGAGGAACAAGCTTCAAAAGGATTCAGAGTAGAACTCTCTTCCAGCTCATCATTTCCTTCACGGGGCATCAAAGTGAAGCAGACAGATGCGTTTACATTTGAAGTTTTGTATGACGACATTGACTATGGAACCTACTATGTGCGGGTCAAAGCCAATAACAACGATGGATTAACTGATCCCTCAAATGTGGTGAAATTCTCGGTACAAGAATCTTCACAGGTAGATAGCAATGAGTTAGCAGAAGAGCTAACAGTCAAAGAACTCAATAATGGAGAGGTAGTATTAGAACTCAACTCAAACATACAAGAGAGTGCTATTGTAGCTATTTATTCCATTTCTGGAGCTATGATATATAAAAAAGAGATTGAAAAAAACATAGGTAAAAATATTTATTCACTTAAATCAAATCAATTAAAGAAAGGAGTATTTTTGATTCACCTCAGCTCTCCTTCAGGAGTAAAAACATTGAAATTGGCTATTTCAAATTAAAATGAAATTATTCATGAATTATAAATTAAATTTATTAACTAAAAAAAGACACTTTATGAAAAAACTTACTTTAACTTTAGTAGCTCTTTTTGTGGCATTTATGTCATTTGGGCAGGGTAACATCACGTACGAACTGAACGGTGGTGTTATGAACGA
This sequence comes from uncultured Paludibacter sp., assembly GCA_964345395.1. Taxonomy (GTDB): domain Bacteria; phylum Bacteroidota; class Bacteroidia; order Bacteroidales; family Paludibacteraceae; genus UPXZ01. The sequence continues at coordinate 10,600 of CAYFRA010000035.1, forward strand.
TTACGGCTATCAAAACAAAGCCGATATGCTTGTTGGTTTCAATCAGGATTATAATCAAGTGTTTGGCATTGATGAGTCAGCTACTTGGTACACTTGGGAAACTTTAGACCAAATATTGGCAGCAGGAGATCCTATTTCTAGAATACCTACTTTTGCAACACAAATGTACGAGTTGCTAATTACTGAAAAATGGGAATGGTTGCACACTTATATTTTAGCTACAGTTGCAGAGCAAGGACTGCCTGAAATTGCAGCAGGAACAGGTGGAAATGCCTTTCTTCGTTACAATGTTTCTGCATTTTTTATTAATGGTGTACGTTCAGGCTGGCCTATATCAGCTGATTATGCTATTGCAGGGCAAGATGAAGTTTTTTTCCCAGCTTGGGGAAATGGCTGGTCAAGTCCAACGTCTTATGATGGTGCAGAAGATGTAGCATTAAATATGCCTTATCGTGAAGATTGGCGTTTTGATGGTTGGTATGACAATCCTAATTTTACAGGTGAAAAACTAAGCAAAATTGCTGCCGGCACTGAGGGTGACTTAACACTCTATGCGAAATGGTCGGATGCACACACTTGTAAAGAGGTATGGGCAATGGAGGTAGGCACGGAAACCAATGTAGGTGGTGTTGTTACTTATGTAGGTGGTGATGTTGCTTATATTCAAGAATCAGGTGCAGGTTTAATGCTTGATGGTGTTTCATCACTCGAACTTGAAGTTGGTAAAAAAGTGGTGGTTGAAGGAACTGTAGCTAAACACGGAGACTTTATTAAATTGACAGATGTTGAACTAACTAAGTCAGAAGATGGTGCATTACCAAACGTAAAATCAACTACTATTCAAGCTATTTTAGCTGATGTTGATAAAGATTATGAAACCTTTATTTATCAAAGAGTTAAACTCTTAGGTGCAATTGTAAAATCTTATGACTCTAATGGCTATGCAACTCTTGTTGATGATGTGGGAAGAGCAATAGAATTACGCACAATTTTAGACCAAAATGATTTCAAAGCAGGTACTAAAATTGATATTGTTGCTGTTTTAGCAGGTGAAACAGGTGTTTATCTAATCAATGATGTTGCAGATATCGAAAAATCAGTAACTACAGTGCTTGATCCATTCGAATATGCAGCATTAGAAGATGGTAAATACACACTTAGCAATAAATGGATTTACTCAGTTAATACAGATAACTTAGCGTCTAATATGATTGGTAGTGCCAACTTCGTACGAGGAATGGCTGCTAAAGATGGCAAAATGTATTTCATTGACAGAGATTTGAAACAACTGACTGTTATCGATGGTGAAACTGGTGAAAGATTAGCCCCAATTAAATTAGCATCAAACATATTTACTTATGAAGTAGATGGTGAGACGAAAACCGCGGGCACATTACCATATAATGATATTAAATTAGATGATGCGGGTAATGTGTTGATAGGTAACTGTATTACTTCTAATGCTCAACCATTCCAAGTATGGAAAATTAACTTAGAAACAGGTGAAGGTGAGCTAATTGTTAATGAAATTTTAGGTGATAATCCTGACTTTGCTGAAGCTGCAATACGCTTTGATGCATTTGGAGTATGGGGTGATATAGATGGTGATGGTGTTATTATGGCAGCAAATGCAAGCGAAATGAATGCTTTCTTCTGGACTGTTTCAGGCGGCACGGTAGAGCCAGCTGATTTAATAGAGTTTGATACTTTCACTGAAGGTACTCTCTTAACTGGTTTAGCTAATCCAGGTACTGCACCACAAGTTTTCCCATTGGATGACACGTTGTTCTACTTAGATGGTAATGCTACATTCCCAACCTTGCTCGACTTTGATGGCAGTGTGTTGGATGGTTTCTATGCCGATTTGAATCTTATTAACGATGAAACAACCAATCCTGGTTTAACATACAAATTGAATGAAGGACATAACGGACTAATTGAGTTTGATTTAGCAGGAGAGCATTTCTTCTTAATCGCTGCTTCAAATACTCTTGGTACACCTCCTTCTGCTTTCCGTTTAATGAAATGGAAAGATGCCAATAAAGAGTTTGCTGACTTAGAAACATTATGGACATTCCCAGCTGCTGGTATGGGTGGAGCTACAAATGCTTATCGTACAGCAGTACCATCTGTTGAAGTAGATGAAACAAATGGTATAGCTTATTTATATGTTTATACTGGAGAGAATGGCTATGCGATGTATGAATTCAAAGTAGCTGATGGAACAAGTGTTAACAATACATTTGACAATCAAAATATTCAAATCTCTATCATCGATAGAACAGTGAATTTTGGTGAAACTTTGAACTCAGTAGCTGTATATTCATTGACTGGTCAAACAGTAGCAAACGCTGCAAACGTAAATTCAATGACTATGAGCGAAAGCGGTATCTACATCATCAAAGCTACAAAAGCTGATGGTAATAGCGCTGTTGCTAAGGTTATCATTAAATAAAAGAATAATCTATATCGATTATTTGAATATTAAACAAAAGGTGGTGGAATCTCCACCACCTTTAATTTTTTTTCTATTTCTTAAAACTTAATCTCAAAAACTAACAATGAATAAACGATACTTACTACCCCTGCTTCTTATTATATATTCATTTGCTATTCAAAGCCAAACTTTAACTATTGATGGTGTAACCTATGATGTAGATACGCTTGAAAATCATCAGATAGGACCAGGCACACAATATGTGGCTTACCGATTGCAAAAAGGAGCCGATCGCAAGGATGTGTTTATGCTGAAAACTGATCTGAAAAACCCATATATTCAAATCAAAACTGCCTTAGGGCAAGACTCTATTTATTCAGGCGAAAGAACTTCATCCGTAGCTAAACGAAAATCAAAAGAGGGAGAGTTTTATTTTGCTGGCACCAATGGTGATTTCTATGCTACAAGTGGCTATATTGGTTATCCTGTAGCTGGCAATATGGTTGAAAGTCAGATAGCAAAAATCCCCAATGCACGCAATGTTTTTGTGATGGATGATAATAAAATCCCAAATACAGGGATTGTGAGTTTCGATGGGATATTGCGTAAAGGCGAAGATGAAATCAAAATCAATGGCGTAAATCATCTTAGAGGTACTAACGAACTGATACTTTATAATGAACATAATGGAAAATACACACGTACCAATCAATATGGAACAGAGTTGTTGATTGACTTAGTGGATTCCTCTTGGGGTACAAATAAAACACTTACAGCTGAAGTTGTGTCAAAAGAGGTAGGAAAAGGCGCTATGGCTATTCCAAAAGGGAAAGCTGTTTTGTCAGGCAATGGCACAGCAAATACTTGGCTCAATAATATTGAAGTGGGCGATCTGCTTGAAATTAGCCTTGGGATGACACTCAACGATGATAACACTGCAAACTACACTTTAATGACTGGTAGCGATGGCTATGCTCCTATGTTGAAAGATGGTAAGATTGAAACAGCAAATGTGTGGAATGAGAGGCACCCTCGCACTGGCATTGGCTACTCCAAAGATAACGATTCAATTATATTTTGTGTGGTTGATGGGCGTTCTGCTTCAGTAGGAGCTACTACCAAGCAACTGGCAGAAATTATGAAAACAGGTGGTGCGTGGACTGCCATCAATATGGATGGTGGGGGTTCGAGTACCATGTTTATCGATGAGTATGGCGGACCCGTCAATCGAACAAGCGACGGCAATGAGAGAGCTGTAGCCAATTGTATATTTGTTGTATCTACCGCTCCGACAGATGAGAATATTGCCATCATTAAACCATATGATTTTTCAAGAACATTACCTTTTTTAGCTGAATATACACCACAGTTTTATGCTTACAATCAATATGAAAAACTCCTTGTTTCAGATCTGAAAGGAGTTAAATTGAGTTGTCCAAGCGACTTGGGGCGTATCGAGGGTAATAAATTTATAGCAAGCGGAAGTGGTTCAGGCTCAGGACAAATTACAGCTACTTACAATGGCGACATTGTTACAACAATCAATATTTCTCTTCTTCCTATTCAGGATGTGGCTATTCGTTTAGATTCAGTAATTGTAGATAATAGAAACAACTATCCTATCGAAGTAATAGCTCAAACTGCGACAGGCTCTTTCAACATATCTCCACAAGCTTTGAATTGGAGTGTAGAAGATGAAACGATATGTAAAGTTGAAAATGGCGAAGTGGTAGCGCTTGCCAACGGTGTAACTACCATCACAGGAGTTGTTGATAATTTTGAAGGCAGTATTGATATACATATTGAAATACCCGAAAAGGCGGAGATTACGGGCAATGCGATGTTGACAGATGATTGGAAAATGACTGCTTCATCTTTTCTAAATGCAAAATGGAATAGCGAAAATCTACCAGAAAATTGGACAAGTGGTGCAGCGGTAAACTTTACCCACGCTGCCGGTCGAACTCCAAGTATAAAACTGACTAATAAGTTCTCTCTTTATGGTTTGCCCGATACCTTAAAGCTACACATGAATATTGGGGATATGAAGATAGAGAGAGCGGTATTCTCTTTGAGAGAAAACAATGCAAGCAAAGCAACTACCATTAGCCTTTACGATTTTGTAGAAAATCAAGACTTCTCGTTAGATATTCCTTTTGACCAGATTTTTGATGTGGCCGATAAGGCAATTTATCCTATCAACTTTGAAGAAGTAATTTTCTACTTAGAAGCAGGAAAAATGACTGCTAATAAAGATTATACGATGGCAATTAGGGAGGTGGCACTAAGTTACAAAGATTTTGTAATTTCTAATGTGATAGGACAAAAATCAGATATATTCTCTCTGTTTCCTAATCCTGTTGTGGATGGAGAGCTTTTTATTCAAATGAAAGATAGTGGTAATGAAGAGATTCAAATTAACGTATTCGATTTGGGTGGAAAATCTATCATCAATAGAAACTTAAAATTGAATGGGGCTAATCAGTCAAAATTAAGTCTAAAAGCTTTGTCTGCTGGTATTTACTTTGTGCAAGTAATTGCCGGTAATGAAAAATCTACACAAAAAATAATAGTAAAATAACAAACAGATAAAATGAGTAAAAGAATATTAATTTGGAGCACACTCTTGCTGTTCTCTTCTTGGCTCACCGCTCAAAGTCTCGTTGTGAAGCAGAGTTATGAGATTGCAATGGAGCAGGGCGAACGGGCTTTTTATCCTACAATAAGTGATGATGGTAAGCTGTTGCTCTTCACATCAGAAAGTTATCTTGGTTTGAAACTGTATGATATGAAAACAAAGAGTTGTCAGACTATTTCTACCGCTGTAAACTCAGGTTTTGATCCGGTTTTTAGTGAGAATAATGATAAATTGTTTTTTCGTAATACAGTTTTCAAAGATGGTAAACGATATGATGCCTTAGAGAGTTATGATTTGAAAAATGAGAAAAGAGATGTGATGATCGAACCGCAAAGAAATTTGCAAAAACCACAGACTTTTCACAATGGAGTGATAATTCAAGCTGACAACAAGGTGTTGAAATCTACGTTTGGGCGAAGCAATGCTACAATTCCCAACTATGTATCAACACAAGATTTACGCATATTTCTCTATACCAATGGAGTGAAACGAGAGATTATCCCTTTTGATGAGGATAATATGCAATATATTTGGGTCTCTTTATCGCCAGATGCTACTAAAATCCTATTTACTGCTCTTGGCAAAGGAACTTTTGTTAGCGATTTGCAAGGGAACATCATAGCTCAATTGGGTTATTTGAATGCCCCAGTTTGGTTTGGCGATAGTTTTGTTGTAGGTATGCTTGATAAAGATGATGGCAATAGAGTTATTAGTTCAAAGATTATAGCTAAATCTTTAGATAGCCTCAAAGAATTTACACTTAGTAGCAGCGATGATATTGCTATGTTTCCTACAGTTTCATACCAATCGGGTAGGGTAGTGTACAACACGAATCAAGGTAAATTGAAGTTGGTAGAGGTCGAACTAATCAAATAGGAGGAGATAGAAATGAAACGTACAAGTATGTTTTTAATATTTATATTTTTGTTTGGATGGATACTTCAAGCTCAAGACCTAACAGGAGTTCGCATCTACATCAATCCTGGGCATGGTGGTTACGATGCAGATGATAGAAATATCGTGATACCTCCATTTACATCGGGTGATCCAAATGGATTTTGGGAGTCGAAAAGTAATTTACATAAAGGTTTGATGCTTAAGGAGATGTTGGATGAAGCTGGTGCTACCAGTTTTATATCTCGAACACAAAATAGAACCGAAGATGATTTGTATCTATCGCAAATTGTGAGAGCTGCCAATGAGTCAAATGCTGACTTTATGCTCTCTATCCACTCCAATGCAGGTGCCGGAATAGCCAACTATGTTCTACAACTTTATGCTGGTGTCGATCCAGGTGATAATCATAATTACACTACACCAACTCCACACTCTGAAACAAGCCGATTGATAAGTACAGAGATTGCAATCAATCAATACTCCAATCAACTCAATTCGTGGAGTGCAAATTATACGGTACGAGGCGATAAAACTTTTGGCAGAACTGCTATGGGCTGGTCAGATGGTTATGGAGTGTTACGTGGTTTGACTGTGCCGGGTGTCATTTCTGAAGGTTCTATGCACGACTATATCCCAGAAACTTATCGATTGATGAATATGGAGTATAAATGGTTGGAGGCTTGGCATTTTCTCAAAGCATTCAATACTTATTTCAAAAAAACAACGCTTCCCAAAGGCAATATTGCCGGTATGGTAAAAGATAAGTTTTTGCCCAATGAGTCAAGTTATTACAAGCTGAAAAACTCCTTAGATGAACAGCTTTCTGTCAATGATGCTAAGGTTATTTTAAATCCTGGTAATATTGAATATCAAGTGGATGATATGAATAATGGTATTTTTCTTTTCAAAGATTTAGAACCCGGTAGTTATACCCTCACGGTAGAACACCCCGATTACCATACAGAAGTGTTGGAAGCAGAGGTCAAAGCCAACGAAACAACTTATTTAATCGTAAAATCAAATAAAATTAGAAATACTCCTCCACAAATTGTCGATTATGGTCCTATACCTACCGAACCTAATGCCCCTGTTTTGGCAAGCTCGGTAGTTTGGTTTCGTTTCAACTGGGATGTCGATGTAAATAGTGCCCGTGAAGCGTTTAAGATTGAACCAGAGGTAGATGGCGAAATTATTTTCAAAGAATCCAACTTTGTTATGGAGTTTATTCCCAATAAACCATTGGATGTTTCTACAGAATATACGGTTACTTTAGATCAATCGTTGAGCCATCCTGATGGATTAAGTATGGATAACGAGTTCAGCTTCAAATTCACTACAACAGATAGAAATCATCTTGAACTCTTGGCCGCTTATCCCTCTATGAATGAAACACAAATTCATTTTGAGTCTCCTACTTTTATTTTTGTTTTTGATAAAAAACTTCAAACTTCAGAGCTAATCAATGGTTTACAAGTTTATGACAAATCAGATAATATGTTGGTGAAAAACAAGCGAACACTCAAACACAACGCATTTCCTGAGCCAATGGGTTCAACACAATTTACCGTAGGTGAAAACTTGGTGCCGGGCGAAGAGTATTATGTGAAATTTGAGAGAGGCATTATGGATATTGATGGTATTTTCTTAAGCGAAGATTTGATCATTCCATTTACAGCGGCTGATGTTCGTAATACGGATAACTTGCTTGTTGAAGATTTTGAAGCAACAGGCTTGATGCAAGTAGCCACTGATGAAAACCAACAAGTGAAATCAGCTTCGGTAACTCGAAGCACAAGTGATAAACTCTTTGGCTCATCATCCTATAACTTAAAGTATGAGTTTGACTCAGAGGGTGGAGGAGAAGTTACCTACTTATTCAATACGCCAACTCTATTGCTCAGCAATGATTCGGTAGTAGGCTTACATATCAAAGGAGACTTAAGCGGCAATCAACTTGTGCTTTTAATCGCTGATGATACCGAGAAGATTGAAATTGCAATGGATTCAATTCACTATGCAGGATGGAAGTTTAAAGAGAAAGCATTAGACCAACTACCTGTAGGCAAAGAGATGAGTTTATTAGGATTTAAAATCAAACAAAGCACTTCGCCCACTTCTACAATCAAAGGTTCTATATTTGTAGATAATATGTTGTGCTACAATGAACTCATCAATTTCACACCTATTACCAAGGATAATCAATTTGAAGTATATCCAAACCCTGCAACTGATTATATCAAAATTGTAGTGAAAGATAATTCTCAAATTGATAATGTGAAAATCTACTCATTAGATGGGAAATTGCTCCTTCATTCAAAGATATACGATGCAGTCGATGTCAGTACTCTAAGTGTTGGAACATATGTTTTGCAAATCAATACAAACAGAGGAAAACAAAGCCTCCCAATAATGATAAAATAGCAATGAGATAATAGCGAGGCGGAAAAAGC
>CAYFRA010000036.1:0-3679 GCA_964345395.1 uncultured Paludibacter sp.
TCTAATGACTATAGACTATTCAATCTCTTCAAAATCAACATACTCTCCTTCATCATCTTCAAATATTTTCTCTTTGCTTTGTGTAAAATTTGAATTGTTTGTAACAAAATCTTCTCTTTTTTGATTAACCCGTCTTTTGAGTTTCCATTTTAGAAACCGAATACCCAAAAAGCCGAACAAAAACAGCAAAAAGATGATGCCGAAAAAGAAACTGAATATAAATTTAATTAAAAACACAAACTTCAATATTAATAAATTTGCTGAGCAACTCTTCTCACACTATCAGTTGCCATTAAGCTATAAAAATGAATACTTGGCACCTCATGTGCAACCAAATCTTTTGCTTGCTGCACACACCACTCAACCCCCACTTCAGCAGCTTGTGCATCTGTTTCGCATTTGCGTAATTCTCTTGCCAGCTCTTCGGGAATTTCTGATTTGAAAATTTTTGGCAAAACAGTAAGTTGATTTTTCAAAGTGATTGGTTTCAATCCTGGAATAATTGGAACTTCGATGCCAGCATTGCGTGCAAGTTTAACAAAGTTGTGGTATTTTTCATTATCAAAAAACATCTGGGTCACTAAATACTGAGCTCCATTTTCAACTTTTTTCTTTGCCCAATAAAGTTCACTCTCCATATTTGGAGTCTCTTCGTGTTTCTCTGGGTAGGTCGCCATTCCATATGAAAAAGGCTGTTCCAAAACCTTCATTTGCGAACCATCTAAGAAAAAACCTTCATTGAATCGGTTCACCTGCTCTTGTAGTTCAGTTGCGTAACTATATCCCGTAGCAACAAAATTTTTATCGTGCTTAGCTTTATCACCCCTCAAAAGTAGCAAGTCATTAATTCCCAAGAATTTCAAATCAATCAACACATATTCAGTCTCTTCTGGCGTAAAGCCACTACATAAAATATGAGGTACAACTGGGATTTTATATCTATTTTGAATGGCTGCAGCTACAGCCACCGTTCCTGGCCGATTTCGAACAGATGTTTTCTGAAAAACATCGGGTGATATCTCTCTATACACTGTTTCACTGCGATGTGTAGTTATATTGATATATTGAGGATCAAACTCTATTAACTTTTCAATCGTATTGAAAACTTGTTGAATACCATTCCCCTTCAAAGGTGGTAAAAGTTCAAATGAAAATGCTGTGTTATCACCTCTTGTTATTCTTTCTATTAAATTCATAATTAATCAGACTTTCTTTTAATAATGCAAAGATACAAAGATTTAATCTATTTGTAATAAAACATTACTTTTTTAGAATATCAGCTTTTATATTTATTATGCCTATTCACTCAGAAAATATGTTTGTTTATTTATACTATTTTTGTATTTGGTTTTATGCGAATAATCATTTTTACAAAACAAATTGAGAGATATTAAAAACAGGAAAAGAACGATTAGACATCATATCTGACCTATTGAGATACAATGTCATTGGTAGCCAAGAAGAGTTATTAGAGAAATTACTTGATGAAAACATTCAAATAACACAAGCCACGCTATCCCGCGATTTAAGGACATTGAAAGTCTCGAAAACACCTTTATCAAATGGACTGTATAAATATGCACTACCGGCTAAAAGTCACATCATCCCCACTGAATTGAAGCTGCATAATTTTACCACGAATGGAGCCATCATTAGTGCTGAAATGTCTGGAAATTTAACGGTGCTGAAAACGAAACCTGGTTATGCAAGTGCCATTGCTCTCGATATTGACAATCACAAAGCCGAAGAAATTTTAGGAACAATTGCGGGCGATGACACCATCTTGATTATACCACGTGATGGTATTAACAAAGAAAAAATCATTGGAACTATAATGCACATATTTGATAAATAGCGAATAAGAATAACGAGCAAATAAAAACACCTTGACAAAAAAAATAGTGCAAACCTTCGATTAAGAAAGTTTGCACTATTTTTATTTTATTATTTACCTACTAAAACACTATGGAATAATAAGTTGAGCGATATAAGCAAGCACCCAAGCTAAAACAAGCGAGTAGCCCAATGCAAAGAATGCCCAACCATAAGAACCAGCTTCATTTTTAATTGCCACAAAGGTTGCCACACAGGGGAAATAAATCAGCACAAAAATCATCAAACCTATTGCCACGCCCGGTCTGAATATTTTAGTACCATCCTCCCATTTTGCTTCTTGGAGTTTTTGTGTGAGCCTTGTAGTGTCTTCATCATCGGGGTCGCCTGCATAAATCACACCCAAAGTACTCACTACAATCTCTTTGGCAGCTACACCAGAAAGAAGTGCGATACTAATTTTCCAATCATAACCCAAAGGTTTAAGCACCGGCTCAACAGCTTTTCCCATCTGCCCCAAATAGGAGTTTTCGATTTGCTCTGTGTAGGCTTCACCCATCAACTCCTCTGCACCTGCAGGACGTGGATAATAACCTAAGAACCAGATAACTATGGAGGCAACAAGAATAATGGTACCCATTTTTCTCACATATTGCTGAGCTTTGTGCCATGTATGCAGCCAAATGGCTCTACCTGTAGGAAATCGGAATGGAGGTAATTCCATCACAAAAGGTACTTGTTCTTTTTTAAATATAAATGCTTTGAATAGCAAAGCAACTATTATAGCCAAAAGAATACCAAACATATATATACCAAAGAGTGCTAAACCTGCATATTGTGGAAAGAAAGCACCAGCAATCAACAGATATACTGGCAAACGAGCACTACACGACATCAAAGGATTGATCAAGATAGTTATCAAGCGGCTGCTTCTATCCTCAATGGTTCGTGTAGCCATAATGGCAGGCACATTGCAACCAAAACCCATAATAAGCGGAACAAATGATTTGCCATGTAAACCAATTTTATTCATCAGTTTATCCATAATAAATGCTGCACGCGACATGTATCCCGTATCTTCCATCAATGAGATGAAGAAATAGAGAATTAATATATTGGGCAAAAACACAATTACCTCGCCTACTCCACCAAAAACACCTTCGACCAAAAGAGCTTTCAGAGGCCCAGCTTGCATCCTCGAACCAACCACTTCTCGCAACCAGTCCACGCCATTTTCAATCCACTCCATCGGATACTCACCCAAAGTAAAAGTAGCTTGAAACATGATATAAAGAAATAGGATAAAAATAGGATAGCCCCAAATTTTATGAATAAATATATTGTCGAGTTTGTCTGTCAAAGTGAGCTTTTCTGGATTTTTATTTTCAGTATAAGTGCGTTTCAACGCCCCTGCTATAAAACCATATTTGGCATCGCTAATAGCGGTTTCCACATCAATTTTCAAATGCGACTCGATGCGTTTCACCTCTTCATCTCTCAAACTGATAATCTCCTCTCCATTCTCTTCTTGAAGAATCAGATTGACAATCTCAGGATCGTTCTCTAAGAGTTTGATAGACAAATATCGAAAAGAATATTTTACTTGCAAATGATGATTTTCTGCAACCATTTTATCTCGCAATCGCACGATACTCTTTTCTAAAGGCTTGCCATAATTGATGTGGATGTGGCGAGATTTTCCTTTATTGAGTTCCGATACAGATTTTATATAATCAACAGCAGAGCTCTTCACATCATGTTTATGTTCAATTTTCGCTTTATGCAGATATTCATCTAGAATTTCATCATCTTTGGCTTTATCGTGCAAAATACCCGCTTCTCCTAA
>CAYFRA010000036.1:3779-15715 GCA_964345395.1 uncultured Paludibacter sp.
GGCGAATAGGCTGTCAGAGAATAAGTACCGGGCAAGTCAACCAATTTAAAAGTATATCCGTCTTGCTTAAACACACCCTCTTTCAAATCAATTGTTATGCCCGCATAATTACCAACGTGCTCCTTACTTCCAGATGCTATATTAAATAGGGTTGTTTTACCACTATTGGGGTTTCCTACTAAAGCTACTTTAATCTCTTTTCGCCTTTCTAAAGCTATTCGGCGGTGCTCCTCTTCAACAATAGTTTCGACACCATTGTCTGGATGAAGAATATTCAATGCTTGACGCTCACTCACAACCTCTATCAATTCAGCTTCACTGCGACGCAAAGAGACCTCATAACCCATTACACGATATTTTACAGGATCTGATAAAGGTGCTTCTTGCATTGATTTGACTACTTTACCTTTCACAAAACCCATTTCAATAATTCGTTTTCTGAATCCTCCGTGTCCAGAAACTTTAACTATCGTTGCCGATTCTCCCCTGCTAAGTTCCGATAACTTCATTTTATATACAAAGTTTAATTAAAAAAAAATCTTATCTCATCCTAAAACAAGAATTGACAAAGATAACTAATTAGATTGATTCTAAATAACAAATTGCATCAAATTGTAAATAGTTTTGTAATTCAAGACTCATTTATCCTTTTACAACATATTTGTACAATAAGATTTGAAATAAAAAGAGTTAGAAAATAGAAAACAATAGTCTGCAATATTTCGTATTCCCAATATTTTTCGTATATTTGTATGTTTTTTGCCTATGCAACGAAACTTTGGTTTTATAACACTAAAATAGAAAATTTGATTGTAATTATTTAGAAATATGACTCAAGAAGAGAAAAATTTAGCGGGAGCACAATATGGTGCTGAGAGCATTCAAGTGCTTGAAGGATTGGAGGCGGTAAGAAAACGTCCAGCGATGTATATTGGTGATGTCGGTATAAAAGGTTTACACCATTTGGTTTATGAGGTTGTTGACAACTCAATTGACGAAGCTCTTGCTGGCTATTGTAATGAAATTAAAGTTATCATAAACAAAAATAACTCTATTACAGTAACTGACAATGGACGTGGTATTCCGGTAGAATACCATGAAAAAGAGAAAAAATCTGCCCTTGAAGTTGTTATGACTGTGCTACACGCAGGAGGTAAATTTGACAAAGGAAGTTACAAAGTTTCTGGTGGTTTGCACGGCGTTGGTGTTTCTTGCGTTAATGCTTTATCATCATCATTGCAAGTTGAGATTGCACGTGAAAACAAACTATACAAGCAAGAATATTCTAAAGGTAAACCACTTACAGAGGTTGAAAATATTGGTGAAACACAAAACCAAGGAACGAAAGTAACATTTTTACCTGACGAATCTATTTTTATTGAAACCGTTTACAAATATGATATTTTAGCCAATCGATTACGTGAGCTGGCATACCTCAATGCAGGTATTACCTTAATACTAATCGATGAACGCACTCAAGATGACGAAGGAAACTTCAAATCTGAAACTTTCTTTTCAAAAGAAGGATTGAAGGAATTTGTAGAGTATATCGATGAAAGCCGAGAGCCTTTGATTGATAATGTAATTCATATTTCGACAGAGAAAAACGACACTCCTGTCGAGATAGCAATGATTTACAACACATCATATAATGAAAATATCCACTCCTATGTAAACAACATCAACACCATAGAGGGAGGAACACATTTAGCTGGTTTTCGTCGTGGATTGACTCGCACACTTAAAAAATACGCTGAAGACAACAAACTACTTGATAAATTAGAGAAAGCCAAAATTGAAATCAGCGGTGACGACTTCCGTGAAGGTATGACTGCGGTTATTTCTATCAAAGTAGCAGAACCTCAATTTGAAGGACAAACCAAAACCAAATTAGGTAACAGCGAGGTGATGGGTTCGGTAGATATGGCTGTTAGTGAAGCACTTAGCAACTACTTAGAAGAAAATCCAAAAGATGCACGCATCATTGTGGATAAAGTAGTATTGGCTGCAACAGCTCGTCATGCTGCTCGCAAAGCAAGAGAGATGGTGCAACGAAAATCACCGCTTTCAGGAGGTGGGCTACCTGGCAAATTAGCTGACTGTTCAAGTAAAGACCCCGATATGTGTGAATTGTTCCTTGTCGAGGGTGACTCAGCTGGCGGTACTGCAAAACAAGGTCGTAGTCGTGAGTTTCAAGCTATACTTCCTCTTCGTGGAAAAATCCTAAACGTAGAGAAAGCGATGCAGCACAAAGTGTTGGAGAGTGAGGAGATTAAGAATATATATACGGCTCTTGGAGTAACTATCGGAACAGAAGAAGATAGCAAAGCACTCAATTTAAGCAAATTGCGTTATAAAAAAATCATCATTATGACTGATGCCGACGTGGACGGTAGCCACATTGCTACATTGTTGATGACATTCTTCTTTCGCCATATGAAAGAGATAATTGAAAATGGTTATCTCTACATTGCTACACCCCCACTCTATCTGATGAAAAAAGGTAAATATGAAGAGTATTGCTGGAACGAGAAACAGCGTGAAGCCTTTATTCAAAAAGTTGGAAATGGTTCTGAAGCGGGAATTAACATACAACGCTATAAGGGTTTGGGTGAGATGAGCGACCAACGACTTTGGGATACGACTATGAACCCTGACAATCGCACACTACGCCAAGTTACTATTGAGAATGCAGCATCAGCAGACCACGTATTTTCAATGTTAATGGGTGATGATGTAGCGCCACGTCGCCAGTTTATTGAAGATAATGCCACCTATGCCAACATTGATGCATAGAGAATAGTAAGATTGAATCAATTATAAAAAGAGATAAAATTGGACATTCATCATATATGGATGTTCAATTTTCTTTTTAAAGCCGTTTATTTATACTACAAACAGCTTGTTGTCGTTTTATATGAAATAAAAACATCAAATGGAAAATCAAGTCCAACCAAAACCATCCAAATCAATCTGTGTTTTCTGCTCGTCAAGCAATCGAGTCAGCAACTCTTTCAAAGAGCAAGCCTATCAATTAGGAGAGTTGATTGCAAAGAGAGGTTATGCTTTGGTATATGGTGGTGCTACAGGTGGACTTATGAGTGCCGTATCTGAAGGAGCTGCAAATTGGGGAGGTGAAATAATTGGTGTAATCTCCACACCTATTATCCAAATGGGAAGAGAGAGCACACTACCTACAAAGATGATTAAAACAGTCAATATGGCTGAACGAAAAACCAAACTCAAAGAGCTATCAGATGTTTTTGTGGTTTTGCCCGGTGCTTTTGGCACTTTGGATGAAATGTTTGACGTTGTAGCTGCATCATCAGTAGGCGAGCACAATAAAGCACTAATTTGCATCAACTTAGATGCTTATTACAACCCACTACAGGCAATGATTGAACAGATGCAAAAAGAGAATCTTTTGCCTGAAATTGAAAAAACAAAACTCTATTTTGTTGAAAACATAGCGGATTGTATGCAATTAATTGAAAATATTTAATTATTGAATATGAATAAGACAAATCTATTCTGGAAACGAATATTTAGGCTGATGAACACAACTTCAGCTTATGAAAAAAAGATGGAGTCGATAGTTCTTTCATCTCAACTTGACGATGCTATTGACGAATACTCCCTTTCCGATAATAAGTTGGAGTTAGAAGAGATTATACTATCTGATGAGTTTCAGAATAAGAAAAAGCTTTATCAAACAAAGAGATACAGAGATACGGATGAGTATCGTATTATGCAGCAATACGAAAAGTTGCTTAAAGACAATAATATCAAATGGTATTATGAGACAAAAAACTCAGCAACTTTGCAGGAATATCTCAGTTTTAAAACAGATCCCGACTCGCTCAATTTGAAAGAGCTTTCCATTGTAGAAGTATCTGAAAAGATTGATAAACTAAAGGAGTTTGAGCAATCAAAATCTTATCAAAACTACACACAATACCACGATTCGCTTGCAGTAAGAGAGTTTGAGGAGTTGAGAAAAAAAATAGCAGACCCAGAGTTTCAACAAAACAATGCATTTTGGGCAAACCCCAATCGATGGGAAACAACTGCCGAATATCGCCAAGAAGAACGATATAGAGAGCTAAATAATGAAGTTTTACCAAGTAAATCCAAATCAAAAAGCTCGCTTTTCAAAAAATACAGCTCTATTTTTATTAAACTCAATGAGCAGTTTGATTGGAATAGTATTGACGACTCGATTTGGCAAGCTGGTTTTCACTCGGGCAATCCGATGCTTCTCGGAAATTACGCATTCACCAACGAGCAACAAGCACATAGCGGTGGCAAAAATGTCAGCACTTCTCAAGGTGTAATGACCATCCACACTGTAGAATTGCCTATAAAATCAATAGCTTGGGACATACAAAAAGGTTTTGTAGAGCGAGATTTTCGATACACTTCCGATATTGTACAGTCAGCTGCAGCATTTCGACAACGTTACGGGATTTTTAGTGTTAAAGTAAAAAGCTCAGGTAATTTGCATCATGCCATTTGGTTAGGTAGCGAAAGAAAGCTGCCACACATCAATCTATATTATTTCAATGGTAAATCAGTGACATTAGGCAATGCCAATCTGCACCGATATGATGGAGTGGAAATTGTCGGTTTGCCCCAAAACGAATATTATATTTTCACTTTAGAGTGGACTCCAAAGGCATTGATTTGGTATATCAATAACGTTGAGATATATCGCACCAATGAAAATATCCCTCAAGAATCGCTATATTTGGGAGTAAACTCATTTATACCCCATAAAAGCGAAGCTGACGCAGGCAAATTGGAGTTGGATTGGATAAAGGTTTATGAAGCAAAATATTAGAAAAATGAAAAATGAAATTGATTTTGTAGTTACGTGGGTGGATATGGATGACCCGATATGGAAAGAATCATTCAAACAATATAGAGGTAAAATTGATAATAGCAAAAATGAGGTTTCCGAGGCTCGATTTCGAGATTATGGTTTTATGAAATATTGGTTTCGAGGGATAGATAAGTTTACACCATGGGTGCGGAAAATACACTTTGTAACTTGCGGACAAAAGCCTGAATGGTTAGACGAAAACCACCCTAAGTTGGTATTGGTAGATCATAAAGATTTTATTCCCGAACAATATCTTCCGGTTTTCAACTCCAATCTCATTGAGATTTATTTGCATAAAATCCCCAATTTATCAGAGCATTTTGTCTATTTCAATGATGACATTTTTGTGATTGACCAGCTAACTGAAGAGCGTTTTTTCGTAAATGGGCTACCAAATGATATAGCAGCATTTCGCACCAATTTTGGCACATCTCAATTTGCCAAAATGTTGAAAAACAACATTCGATTAATCAACAAGCATTTTGACAAGAAAGAGGTCTTTGAACGTGATCACGATAAGTGGTATGATAAATCGTATGGAAAACGAGGTAGAATGACCCGACTTCTGAAATATTATCCAAAGTTTGTTACACTACGTACACCCCACAACGCACAAGCCTTTTTGAAGAGAACCTTTGAAGATGTGTGGGCTAACTGCGAAAAGGAGTTGATTGAAATGTCGTCACATCGCTTCAGAAGCGACCAAGATTTAACGCCTGAATTGTTCAAAACTTGGCAAATTTGTAAATCAGACTTCAACCCATACAACATTTATCAAAACACCAAAATGTTTCCTTTGATTATCAAATCGAAACAGGCAATTGCGGCTGTACGCAATCAAACTTACTCTTTGGTTTGCCTGAATGATAATGTGCATATACGAAATTACGAACAGGTGATGAAAGAGTTACAAAATTCTTTTGAAACAATTCTTCCTGAAAAATCAAGTTTTGAGTTGTAAATTGCTTTGGCACATTTATTATACCCAAAACTTGAATTGAAATATTTATTAATCTTATTTTTTTCTATTGAAAATAAGTGAATCTAAGGAATATCTACCAGGACCTGCTATCAATATAATTACATAGATACTAAAGTAGAGTAGTGCTAATTCTCTTGCTGCAAATGGGTCGCCTGCGTGAGCTACAAAAGATGCTACACCTAAACCAATAATTAAAGGTATAGATGCCAAGCGAGTTAGAAACCCAAATATCAAAGCTATTGAAGCAAAAAACTCAGCAAATACCATCAAGCTAAGTGCTAAAGTAGAGCTCATTCCCAACATAGGTGGAAAAACCTCTTTCAACTCTGAAAAATTTGAAAGTTTTGCCCAGCCATGCGTAAGCATAAAAAAACCAACTACCAAACGTAATAAAAGCAAACCAAAATCTTGAAGATTGGTTCTGCATCTGTTGTTTAAACAAAATTTATCAATCATATTATTTTCATATTAATGTTCAATAGATTCTAACACAATATGATTGTTTTTGTTCAACTATATTACAATGGATAAATACTATATTGTTGTGGGAAAATCAGAAAAACTCACTCTTATGCCGACAAATCAACATCAATCCAAAACACCTCCGACGACAAAATGTTCATCAAATTGATTGTTGTAAAAAGGCTGATTAGCGAATATCCCATAAATCGTTGAGCCCGAACCCGACATTGAAGCATACAATGCTCCCATCTCATATAGAGAGGTTTTGATTTGTTTTAGTTGGGGATGTAAATGAAAAATATGAGACTCAAAATCATTTATAATCGACTCTTTCCAACTCTCAATAGGCTGTTGTATCAATTCAATTAAATCCACATCAGGTTTTGAGGGCTTTATACCCGAATAAGCCTCTTGAGTTGAGATAAAAATATCGGGCTTTACCAATAGAATGAAATAATCTTTTAAGGAGAGCTCAATGGGCGTAAGATTCGTACCTATTTCAGTGGCATAACTCGGCAGGTTGTCAATAAAAAAACTACAATCAGCACCAATATGTGAGGCGTATTCTTTCAGTTTATCTTGAGTAATATTAAGTTGAAATAGCTCATTCAGTACTTTTAGCATAGAAGCAGCATCTGATGAGCCTCCACCCAAACCAGCACCAAAAGGTATTTGCTTATGTAGCGCGATGTCGATAGGGGGTAAATCAAAATCTTGCTGCAATAAACGATAAGCTTTGATAATTAGGTTATCCTCTACATTACCTCCGATACGAATACCCGATGATGAGAAATTGAAATCGCTGCAAGTAGTCGATTTCTCAACACTCAAAGTGTCATTCAAGCCAATTGGATAAAAAACAGTTTGAATATTATGATAACCATCGGCTCTTTTTTCAATGATATTTAAGCCGATATTAATTTTGGCATTGGGATGAACAATCATAAAAATTTCTTTATCTCGTCCACAATCTCTTGCCAATCCAAGAGCTTTCCTGTACCAATATCACCACAAGCTAAACCTCCTGTAGCAGTGCCAAATACGTGATACCCAAACTTTTTCAATTTGTTGATATTGTCTTGAACAATTGGGTTTTCATACATATAACTGTTCATCGCAGGGAAAATAAGCACCGGACTTCGAGCTGCTACAATTGAAGTGCTTAGCATATCATCGGCAATACCAGATGCTATTTTACCAATAATATTTGCCGTAGCAGGCACCACAACAAAAACATCGGCGGCTTTGGCTAAATCAATGTGTTTGGTATCGTGTTTATCTATTTTACTAAACATATCAGTAACAACGGGGTTGTGCGACATTGTTTTGAATGTCAGAGGCGTAACAAACTCTTGTGCCGACTCTGTCATTATCACCTCCACATTATAACCATCTTTGTGAAGCTGATTAACAATTTCAATGGCTTTGTAGGCAGCAATACCACCTGACACGCCTATTACAACTGTTTTTTGTTCCATCTTATTTTTGTTTAAATTTTTGTAGTTTCTCAAAAGGGAGCTTTCGTTGCGAGCATAGCTGCAATGGCTCGTTTGCCTACAGCACGTTCGATTACCCTACCCTCTTTTACCAAAAGCCCCAAATGGTCGTTCACACCAATAGCTGTAGCATCATTTGCCAAAACCATATCGCAACTATTTTTCTCTGCCATTTCGCTTGCTACGCGTATCAACTCCTCTTCTGCAACTCCATTGAGCAACTTAAACCCCACTAAAACCGTATCAGGGTTGTTGGTTTTGATGAGAGGTATCACTTTTTTTGTGGGTTTTAAACCTACAATAATATTATCATTTGAGGATATTTTTTCGTTTTCTGAAAACTTAACCATCGGATTTCTAAGTTGCTCAATCACTTTAATCTCATCTTTACCATCACTTGTAACAAAACTTGTGAGCAATCGTCCCATCTCCCACACATCAGCAGCATAGCTAAAAGTAAAATCAGATATCGCCATAGAGTGAATGAAAAAGTCGATTTTCTCATTTTGAGTCAATTCATCGACAGCTTGATAAACACTCTCGGCATCTGTAATGGAGATGAAACTGATGTGCTCCTTTTCCAATTCAGATAGTGAAGATTGAAAAGCGTTTTCAGCGTGTATGTAATAGATGTGGAAATTATTTTGTCCTACTTGGTCAAATCTTTCTAAAAGAGCTTCCAAGCAAAACCACCCCAACTGCCCTGTACTCATATTCGTAATAAAGCGCACACCATCCATTGGTTCTTGGGTTCCACCAGCCGTTATAGCAATACGTATCATATTAAACTTGTTCGATAATTTGATTTTTTTCGTCTAAAATAAAAACCTTTGGTTCATATTTTTCTGCCTCTTCTTGCAGCATTTGCACATAAGCCATAATGATTATTCTATCATCTGGTTGCACCAAACGAGCAGCAGCACCATTCAAGCAAACCACACCACTACCACGCTCTCCTTCAATTACATAAGTTTCAAATCGAGCACCAGTATTGATGTTTACAACATGCACCTGCTCATGCACCAAAAGTCCTGCTCTATCCATCAAATCTTTATCGATGGTGATACTTCCAGTATAATTGAGGTTAGCTTCTGTCACTGTAGCACGATGAAGCTTGCATTTTAGCATTGTTAATTGCATCCTATTCAATTTATATTATTTACTCAAAAATTATATTGTCAATCAATCTTGTTTTACCAAACCTAACAGCTACGGCGGCAATTGCCTTATCTTCAACTGCTTCAATCACTTCCAAATGAGGAAAACTATAAATACTCACATAATCAATATCGGCCAAAGGCATTTTATTGATGGTGTTTTGAATCAACGAACTCAATTTACCTACATTTTTTTCGCCCTTGCCAAACTCCTCTTTTGCTCTGAGTAATGCCTGGTTCAACACAACTGCTTGCTCTCTTTCATCTCTATTGAGATAGATATTTCGCGAACTCATGGCGAGTCCATCCTCTTCACGCACGATTGGGCAAACTACAATTTCGATTGGATAGTGGGAATCTCGAACCATTTGAATCAGAACAGCAGCTTGTTGAGCATCTTTTTGCCCAAAATAGGCTTTGTCAGCTTGCACAATATTGAAAAGCATATTGACTACTGTTGTAACTCCTCTAAAATGAGAAGGTCTTGACTGCCCGCATAAAACCTGCGTAATACCTCCTTGTACTTCAATAAAAGTGGAGCTTGCCTGCGGATACATCTCTTCTACTTCCGGATTGAAAAAGATGTCTGCTCCCGCTGACTCACCTAACTTGATATCACGATCTAAATCACGGGGATAGCTATCAAAGTCTTCGTTGGGTGCAAATTGTGTGGGATTTACAAAAATAGAAACCACCACAATGTCGTTGTCTCTCTTTGCAGCACGTATCAAAGACAAATGACCTTCGTGAAGGTAACCCATAGTTGGCACCAAACCGACAGTTTTGCCCTGCTCTCGCTCCAATTTGATTTGAGCCCTTAATTCCTCAACACTCTTAATTAACATATTCAATTATTTATATGTATGTTCATCGGCTGGGAAAGCTCCATTTTGCACCTCTGCAATATAGTTCTTAACTGCCGAATTGATTGTTTCATTTAAGTTGGCATATTGCTTGACAAATTTAGGTACAAAATCTTGAAACATACCCAACATGTCATTGATAACCAACACTTGACCATCACAGTCGATTCCTGCACCAATACCTATTGTTGGTATAGTCAGTTGTTCTGAAATATCCTTAGCAAGATGAGCTGGCACACCCTCTAAGGTGATGGCAAACACACCCGCATCTTGGAGCAAGAGTGCATCTTCAATGATCATTTTAGCCGCTTTAACATCACGCCCTTGCACTTTGAAACCACCAAATGCATTGACGGATTGAGGTGTCAGCCCCAAATGTCCTATCACTGGGATTTGTGCATCAACAACCGCTTTTACTTGATTGATGATATTGCGACCGCCCTCCATTTTCACAGCTTCTGCACCACCCTCTTTCACCAATCTACCAGCGTTTCTCACACTCTCTTCTATAGATATATGGTAAGAAAGGAATGGCATATCGCTGACAATCAAAGCATTTTTATTTGCACGAACAACCATTTTTGTATGATAAATTATTTCATCGACCGTAACTGGCAAAGTAGAGCCAACACCCTGCATCACCATACCGAGCGAGTCGCCCACAAGGATAGAATCCACACCAGCTTCGCTTACCAATTTCGCCATTGAGTAGTCATAAGCGGTAAGCATAGTAATTTTCCTTCCTTCATTTTTAAATTGCTGGAAAGACTTTATTGTAATTTTTTTATTCATTTTCTATTGTCTCTTTTAGGCGAAAATCGTCAATCATTTTCATTGTTTCTATTGCCATAATTCGATAAAATTGAGCCACATCGGGCAAATGCTTATCCAATACAGTTAGATGACTTGCCACTGTTTGAGCATCGGCACGCTTTATAGGTCCCGTAAGTGCATCTTTAGGATTTTGTGTTGCTAAGTTTTCTAAAGCACTTTTTAAAAGTACATTTACCGCAGCACGCAAATCTTCATCATCAATTTTTGCCAAAGCAAATGATTGATTTGCCAAATGGCTCAATGTTACCAAATAATTGGATACAATTACAGCACCCGTGTGGTAGGCTATTTTATCTGTCCTATCTATATTTACAAATTTGATACCAATCTTGTTGAAAAGAGCCGAGACAAACTTCACGCCACCTTCATCTCCTTCAATAAAAAAATAGCACTTGGGAAGAATTTGTAAAGCTATTTCTTCCGAACTGAAAGCCAAAAGCGGATGAGCAGAGCAAATGTTGTGACCTTTTATATTTAATGAATCGAATAGCTCCGAGTTCAGTAATCCGCTGGTGTGTACAAATGTTTTTGTAGCATTTAGCTCCAACTCTTCAATCTCTTCTACAACTGTAGCGATGGCGTCATCATTGGTAGTGATCCAGATCATTGAACAAGCATTGAGCAAATTATCAAGCGTTTCAAACACCTCTGTTTGGGTCAAGTTTGCAGCATTTTCTGCACTCAATCTTGTTCGGCTATAATAGCCCATTACTTCCAAACCTAAGCTTTTGAAATAGAGTCCTAAGGATCTACCCACTTTGCCTGCACCAACAAATCCTATTTTCACAATCTTATATCTTTTATATTACCCTATTAATCTATCTCTAAATCTAATTTTGTCCGTAAAGTGTCGATTAAAGGATTCTCTTCTATCATTTTTCTTAAAAGTTCTTGCGGTGTCAATCGAGCCTTTATCTCATCCTCTGGCAAAAGTTCAACCTCTAATTTCAACTCATTATTAATGAGTTCGCTTCTCAAAAACGAGATAATATTCATAGCCAAAATCTCTTTTTGTTGAAAGACATTATCAACTTTCACAAGCACTACATTGTCCTCCATTAGCTTAGGCAGGTGATTTCTCAATAGTGCCTCAGCACCTATATCGCGGTTGTGGGTTTTACTATATTCCAACCATTTTTTCTCTAATTGCTCTTGCGTAACTACTTCAACAGTCTGAATAGACTCAACTTGTTGCACCTCTTCTTGTTGCTCTCTCTTTAGATTAGATGTGTTGATAGAGATTGAAGCAGGCCTAACACG
>CAYFRA010000036.1:15815-16904 GCA_964345395.1 uncultured Paludibacter sp.
AAATCGCACTCATTACTGATAGATAGTGCTTGAAATAGAAAATCTGCTGTACAATGTGCAGCTTGCTCTTTATACCGATTAGCAATATCGCTACCCACTTCTAAAAGTTGAATAGTTGCTGGATCTTTGCTCACCAACAAATCGCGCAGATAACTACTCAAACCCGTAATAAAGTGTTGCCCATCAAAACCTCTATTCAGTATTTCATTAAATACAAGTAAAGACTCTACAACATCACCCGCTAAAAATGCATTCGTGATGCGAAAGTAGTATTCATAATCTAATACATTGAGATTGTCAATCACATGTTGATAAGTGATTTGACTACCGCTAAAGCTGACCAATTGGTCGAAAATAGAGAGGGCATCACGCATAGCACCATCGCTCTTTTGAGCAATGATATTGAGTGCACTCTCTTCGATCGTTACTTTCTCTTGCTCTGCAACATATTTCAAATGTTTTTCAATATCTTGAATGGTAATGCGATTGAAATCATATATCTGACAACGCGAAAGTATCGTTGGGATAATTTTATGTTTCTCGGTAGTAGCAAGAATAAAAATAGCGTGCTTGGGTGGCTCTTCCAAAGTTTTTAGAAAAGCATTGAAAGCACCAGCTGTAAGCATATGCACCTCATCAATGATATAGACGCTATATTTGCCAATTTGCGGTGGTATTCTCACCTGATCAGTCAGTGAGCGAATATCATCAACACCATTGTTGGAGGCGGCATCCAATTCGTGGATGCTGTATGAACGTTGCTCATTGAAAGAGACACAAGACTCACACTCGTTGCACGCTTCACCTTCAGCTGTTCGATTTTCACAATTGATGGTTTTCGCAAAAATACGAGCACATGTTGTTTTACCCACACCACGAGGACCACAGAAAAGATAAGCGTGAGCCAACTTATTGCTATTTATAGCGTTTTTAAGGGTAGCCGTTAGTGAATCTTGCCCAACTACCGAACGAAAAGTAGTAGGACGATATTTGAGTGCCGATACAACAAAAGATGCCATTTTGAATTGCTTTTAAAAGTAATACAAGATTGCAAAAATACTGTTTTTTTGTGGGAAATACAATTGTTTT
>CAYFRA010000037.1:0-16892 GCA_964345395.1 uncultured Paludibacter sp.
CGGTTGGACTGGGTGCAAAACGCACTCTAACTCTTTTACTCATAAAATTTTATTACTCGATTTATTGTAAAAACCCAAACATTAAAAATATGCAATGCAGCTTAGATAAATCACATTACAAACAATATATTTGGCTTTATTATTATTAAATATTTTTGATTACAAAATTAATCAATTTTTTTGCGGTATCAAATTTTATTTTCAAATCCGATTGAGGGCAATCTTTGTTTATTCAACACCTAAGTTTTCAATGATTTAGTTGATAGCTACATTTTTTATTAAAAAACAGGATATTTGAGCTTAGCTTTCAAATATCCTGTTATATCTAATACCATTTTCAAAGAAGAAAACAGTTAATTTTAATCAGCGAGTTTTACAATACAAACTCTTTCTTGATATCCTCTACTCTATCCAACTTTTCCCAAGTGAATAGCTCTACTTCAATTGTAATTGTTTCGCCATTTAGATTTGAGAAGGTTTTCTCAACGATTCTTGGCGTTCTACCCATATGACCGTATGAGGCAGTTTCTTCATAAATTGGGTTACGTAGTTTTAAGCGATCTTCAATGGCTTTTGGTCGCATATCAAATAGCTTTGCTACTTTATCAGCAATTTGAGAATCAGTGAAATTCACTTTTGCTGTAGAATATGTATTGATATAGATATTCATAGGCTCAGCAATACCAATAGCATAAGCCACTTGCACCAATACTTCATCTGCAACGCCTGCAGCAACTAAGTTCTTAGCAATATGGCGCGCTGCATAAGCTGCCGAGCGGTCCACTTTTGAAGGGTCTTTTCCAGAAAAAGCACCACCACCGTGTGCTCCCTTGCCACCGTATGTATCTACAATAATTTTTCTACCTGTAAGTCCTGTATCGCCGTGCGGACCACCAATTACAAATTTTCCCGTTGGATTGACGTGAAGTATATAATCTTCATCAATTAACTCTTCAAACTGTGGTACTTGTTTTTTTACACGAGGAATCAAATATTTGCGAATATCTTCTTTGATGTTTGCCACCATTTTCGCATCCACTTCAGCTTGCGACTCCCCATTTTCAGCAGTTAAAAACTCATCGTGCTGAGTTGAAACAACAATTGTATGCACACGAACAGGCTTATTGTTATCATCATATTCAACCGTAACTTGCGATTTAGAATCGGGACGAAGATAAGTCATCACTTCGCCTTCACGACGGATAACAGCAAGCTCTTTAACCAATGCGTGCGATAAATCCAAAGAAACCGGAATGTAATTTACAGTTTCATTTGTAGCGTAACCAAACATCATACCTTGGTCGCCAGCACCTTGATTAAGCGATTCTTCACGATCAACACCGCGATTAATATCGGCTGATTGTTCGTCAATTGCAGTTAAAACACCACAAGAATCACCATCAAATTTATACTCACTCTTGGTGTAACCTATTCGGTTGATCACATCACGAGCTATGCGTTGTACATCAATATAAGCATTGCTACGTACTTCGCCAGAAATAACCACTTGTCCTGTTGTAACAAGCGTTTCACACGCCACTTTTGAGTTGGCATCTTTCACTAAGAAATTATCAAGAATTGCATCTGATATTTGATCCGATACTTTATCGGGATGGCCTTCTGAAACAGATTCAGAAGAAAATAAATAACCCATAATTAATTTTGTTTATGCAAAACACCCTATATCAAATAGAATTATTTTACTAATTATACATTCAATTATGAGGATATAAAAAAGGACTGTAAAAATCGAAAAAATGGAAAGTTATTTACATTTTAGCATTTTTTTCTGTGGTTGCAAGCAGTCCAAATTAATCCACATTTCTAATTTGATTGCAAAGGTAATATTTTATTTGATTGAAACAATAGGAAAATTGTTTTTTATGTTTTCAAAAACATTCACTATCTTTGCATCGTTATTGATAAAAAACAGTAACAAAGTGTTAACTCACAAATGGGGTGCCTTAAAAATTTCGGGCTGAGATCATACCCTTTGAACCTGTACGGGTAATTCCGAATAGGGAAAAAGTATCGAATCTACAATTTATCCGTTTTAATGTACGCTCATTTGATTTATAAATCATATAATTTATTATTTCAAAATGAGAAAAGTTTTATTTTTAATTTTCAGTTTCTTTCTATCTGCTGTCGTCTTTGCTGAAAGTGAAGTAATTGATACGCTAAAAGCAAAAAAACTTGATGAAGTTGTTATTTCTGCTATTCGAGCGAAAAAATATACTCCTGTTGCTCACTCTACAGTGCAAGGCGAAAAATTGAAACAGAGCAGTGCTATCAATTCTCTTCCAAGCCAATTAAACAATCTTACATCTATAGTGGCATTTACTGAAGGTGGAACGAGCGTAGGAAACACTTCTTTACGCATTCGTGGCACGGATGCAACCCGTATCAATGTTACGCTAAATGGAATGCCGCTTAATAATCCAGAAACACAGGAAGTATTTTGGGCAAATCTTCCTGACCTTGCAAACTCCTTACAAAGTGTGCAAATACAGCGTGGTGTAGGTAGTTCGACAAATGGTGCTGCTGCCTTTGGTGCAAGCTTATCAATGAGCACACAGGGCGGAAAACCAAGTGCATATGGCGAAGCGTCAATGGCGGCAGGTAGCTACAATACATTTTTAAGTAATATCGCTGCGGGCACTGGTATTTTTGAAAATGGGCTCTCTTTTGATTTACGATTTTCGAAAGTAAACAGCGATGGTTATATTCGCAATGCTAAAGTAGATCATCAAAATCTTTATGCTGCAATTTCACACTATACCGACAATCAAGTTCTGCGACTACTTTATATGCGTGGCGAACAGCATACCGGTATCACTTGGGAAGGCGTAACTGCAGAGCAGATGAGTGACAGTGAGTTTGGACGTAGGTATAATCCTACAGGCGAATATTATGATGAAGTAGGAAATCGCTATTATTACGATAACGAAACCGATAATTATTACTCAGATATTATTCAATTACTTTATACTCGCCAACTAACAAACAGACTAAATTTAAATGCCAATATAAATTGGAACAAGGGTTTTGGTTATTATGAAAACTATAAAAGAGGAAGAAAATTTAGCAGCTTTGGATTAGCAAATCAAGTGATTGACAACGTAGAGTATAAAAAGTCGGATGTAGTTAGACAGAAAATGATGAATAATGACTTTTATGTTGCTAATATAAGTTTGAACTATACTACATCTAAAGTGAATATGGACTTCGGAGCTATGTATAGTTATTTTGATGGTCATCATTATGGTAAATTGCCTTGGATTAAAATTTGGGATGATGCTACGATTGATTTAGAAAGCTTTGAATGGTATAGAAACAGAGGTATTAAAGATGAAATAAGTGCATTTGCAAAAGCTACTTATAATATCAATAGTGAATGGAGTGTATATGCCGACTTACAAGCAAGAGCATTAAACTACAAAATGAGTGGTATGGATGATGACTTAGCAGATTTGGATAACAATTTTAATTACAAGTTTTTCAATCCTAAATTTGGTACATACTATCAATTGAATACTTCAAATTCGCTTTTCTTTTCCATATCAATGGGAAATAGAGAACCACTCAGAGCTGACTTGAAAGATTCAAACAAGTGGAATTCTCATAAATCTATTCTCCCTGAACGAATGATTGATTATGAATTTGGCTATAGCTACCAAGCAAACAATACACAAGTTGCTGCAAATATCTATTATATGGATTATTATAATCAAATGGTGCAAACTGGAAAGCTTACTGATGCTGGTTATAAATTGATGGAAAATGTGGATAGAAGTTATCGTCGTGGTGTGGAATTTGAAACTAAACAACTGCTTTTTAATAACAAATTAGATTTATTGGCAAATCTAACATTGAGTCAAAATATTATTAATAATTACACTGCTTATTTTGATATTTATGATGAGAACTGGGATGTAATCGGACAGAAAACAGAAAACTTAGGTAATTCACAAATTTCTTATTCACCATCAGTTGTTGGTGCCTTCTTAATTCAATACCGTCCTATTCAAGATATTCAGATAGGACTTATTAATAAATATGTTGGAAAGCAATATTTAGACAATACTGCAAGTGACGACCGCTCACTGCCTGCATACTTTACGAATGATTTACAAGTGAGCTACAATATACCAAACTTCAAACTTGGTTCTCTCACTTTTCAATTCATTATCAACAACTTGCTAAACAAAGAGTACATTGCGAATGGATATGCTGAAAAATCAATTATGCGAGATTCGGCAGGTACGGAAACTTCAAGCAGTTATATTGGCTACTACCCGCAAGCACCGCGTAATTTTTTAGCTAAGCTGAGTTTAAAATTCTAAGAAATTATTTTATTATAAATTTAGTTTTGTATTATATAAATCAAAAAACAGTTTTTCAATTATAGCAATATACATTATTAAATGTATCTTTGTAGATTATAATTGAGAATGCAGATGAATGATAGCAATACAAAATTAACTAATGACATAGCCAAAGAGTTGGAGGTAGTGCTTAAACCATATCCAACACAGGCCATATATATATTGACAGATAGCAACTCAAAAGTTTGCTGCTTACCCTTGCTGTTGTCTATTGATAAGCTTAAAAACAGCCATATCATCACCATACCGGCGGGCGATGAAAACAAAAACATCGACAGTTTACTGTCAATTTGGAAATACTTATCTGAAAATGGAGCTACACGAAAATCTATTCTACTCAACGTAGGTGGTGGAATGGTTACAGATATAGGAGGATTTGCAGCTGCAAGTTTCAAACGCGGTATGGATTATATCAATATATCTACCACTCTACTTGGAGCGGTTGATGCTGCTACTGGAGGAAAGACAGGTATCAATTTTTTAGGTTTAAAGAACGAAATTGGAGCTTTTGCTCCAGCTAAATCGGTATTGATTGATGTAGAGTTTTTCAAAACTTTAGACAATCAAAATATACGTTCGGGCTATGCCGAAATGTTGAAGCACGCCTTAATTTACTCAGCTAAAGAGTGGCAAGAGACCACACTCTTTGATTTAGACAATATTGATTACGAAGCACTTCGGGTTTTGCTTAAACGAAATATTGATATCAAAGAAGAGATTGTCGAAAAAGATCCAAAAGAGATGGGTATTCGTAGGGCTCTCAACTTTGGGCACACCATCGGACACGCCATTGAAACATACTCTTATCAAAGCGGAAAACCGTTATTACACGGGTATGCCATAGCGTACGGAATGATAGCGGAAGCTTATCTCTCATTTATAAAAATGGGCTTGCCTAAAGAGCATTACTTTGAAATCAAAAACTTTATTGATGCTACTTATGGAAAATATGATAACAAACCCCAAAATTATGATGCGTTACTCAAATTGATGACACACGATAAAAAAAATGATGGTGATGAGATTAACTTCACACTGTTGAAAGAGATTGGAGTTGTTGCCATCAATCAAACAGCTACAATGGAGGAGATAAAAGAGGCTTTGAGCGAAATTTAACAATGGACGAAAAATGAAAGATGCTACATTGATTATAGGTGCTTCTGACAATCCTGCGAGATATTCGTACATAGCAGCTGAACGTCTTTTGAGGCAGCAACATAAAATAGAACTCTTGGGTTTGCGAGCTCGAGAGATATTTAACCATACGATTGACACCGTAAAAAAAGCGTATAAAAACATCGATACCGTTACCCTCTATATTGGGGCAAAACGTCAACCAGAGTATTACGATTATATTTTATCATTGAAACCGAGGCGGGTAATTTTTAACCCTGGCACCGAGAATGATGAGTTTATGATTAGGCTGAGAAATAATGGTATCGAAGCATTCGAGGCTTGCACCTTGGTTATGTTGAGTCTTGGGCAATATTAAACAATAAATAAAAGCATTATATAGAAAAAGTAAGATGAAAATTGCACTGATAGGATATGGTAAGATGGGACAAACCATCGAAGCAATAGCAAAAAAAAGAGGACACACAATTGTTTCAATAATTGATTTAAACAATCAGGATGATTTCAATTCAGAAGCTTTTAAAAGTGCTGATGTGGCTATTGAATTTACGGCTCCACAAGTTGCTATCGACAACTATCGTCGTGCATTTGAAGCTGGAGTAAGCGTAGTTTCGGGCACAACGGGTTGGAGTGAAAAAACTGAAGAGGTAGTTCAAATGGTAAAAGAGTTGGATGCCACACTTTTTTGGTCTTCAAATTTTAGTCTGGGGGTTTATTTATTCAATTTGCTCAACAAAAAACTGGCTAAATTGATGAATCCTTTTGACAACTATGATGTAGAGATGACAGAAACTCACCATAGCCAAAAAATGGATGCTCCATCGGGTACAGCTATCACACTTGCCGAAGGAATTTTAGAAAACCTCAATCGGAAAAACAATTGGACAAAGGATAAAGCTGAAAATAGCGATGATTTGCCAATAAAGTCTTTTAGAGAAGGTATGGTACCGGGCATTCACACCATCCGCTATGAAAGTGAGGTGGATAGTATTGAGATAACCCACGAAGCAAAAAGTAGAGATGGTTTTGCATTAGGAGCAGTGATTGCTGCCGAATTTTGCAAAGACAAAAAAGGGATGTTGGGTATGGATGATTTATTTATCGATTTAGTATAAAAACATTGAAGTTTCCAGCTATGTTTTTGGAGTAACAAAGCTTGTTGTAACTACGCAAACAAAACATCAATGTGTACAACTTATTTAAAATAAAAACAACTTATTGTAATAAAGATTGAGATTTTCTTCTTTAGAAAATTGAATACTGAAGATTTAATTTTATGACAACAAAAAAAACTTTCAAAGAGCGACTACGAAAGCCACGAAAGCAGTGGATAAAAGCTATTGTTTGGTGTTTTATCTATCTTTTGTTTATAATTTGGCTCGGTAATTATGTATGGTTGTGGCTTATGCCGTTTATATTTGATGCGTTTATCACCGATTTTATCCCTTGGACGTGGTGGAAAACAACCAAAAATAAAACCTTACGCTCATTTATGAGCTGGGTAGATGCCATAGTTTTTGCATTGATAGCTGTATTTCTAATCAACAATTATCTTTTTCAAAACTATCAAATCCCGACATCATCACTCGAAAAGACCTTGTTAGTTGGTGATTTTTTAGCGGTGAGCAAAGCGACTTACGGACCACGTGTACCTATGACGCCGCTCTCATTTCCATTGGTTCAAAACACTTTCCCGGTGATAAATACCAAATCATATTTTGAAAAACCTCAGGTAAAATATCGCCGATTGAAAGGACTTGCAGAGATTAAACGAAATGATATTGTGGTATTTAACTTTCCGGCTGGTGATACCATTGCATTTAAAATTCAAAACCCCGATTATTACACCATCTGCTACTCAATCGGCAAAGACTATGTGAGCAACGTACTCAAAGAGGAGCCAACACCGGAATTGTGTTATCATTATGGGCGCGAATTTGTAAAAAACAACCCCGACCGATTTGGTGAAGTGATGTATCGCCCTGTTGATAGACGTGAAAACTACGTGAAACGATGTGTAGGAATTGCTGGCGACACTTTGCAAATCATAGACAAACAGATATATATCAATGGTGAACCACAAGAGCATTTTGAAGGTATTCAGTACAATTATTATGTGCAAACTGATGGCTATCGCATTAGCAACACATTGAAAGACAAGTTAGAAATCAGCAATGAGGATTTTGAAAGCCTCAACAACCAAGCGATGAAACCAGTAATTGAATATATGGGTTTAGATGCCAATATGCCAATTTACAACTTGCCTTTGACGCAAAAATCTTATGAAATTCTAAAAAACCACAAGAATATTCTGAAAATTGTGGATGAACCTGACCCCAGTTGGCTTTATGAAACTGAAGATTATCCATTGGGCTTGCAAGCAGGATGGACACGTGATAATTATGGCCCAATATTTATCCCAAAAAAAGGAAGTACCATTGAATTGAATCGAGAAAACTACCTCATTTACGAACGTGTTATTCGCAATTATGAAGGTAATAAATTGGAGATGAAAGATGACGTTTATTACATCAACGATAAAATCGCAAGCGAATATACATTTCAAATGGATTACTACTGGATGATGGGTGATAATCGTCACAAATCGGCTGACTCTCGCTCGTGGGGCTTTGTGCCCGAAGATCATATTGTTGGGCGACCAATGTTTGTATGGCTATCACTCAATAAAGACAAATCACTATTTGGAGGAAAAATTCGATTCAATCGATTTTTTAAAAATGCAAGGAGATGATGTCTGATTTTTCAGAACATAACAACTTACACAAAGAGCCGACCCACAAGGAGGCTCTTTTCACAACAGCCTATCTGCCCCCCATCTCCTATTTTATTGAGATGAATAGGGTTGAAACAGTTTGGTTCGAAGCTCACGAAAACTACAACAAACAGTCGTATCGCAACCGATGCCGCATTGCTACAGCCAATGGGGTAGAAACATTGAGTATTCCGATTGTTAGTAACAATGGTAAAAAACAAGCTATCAAAGATGTAAAAATTGCAGAACATAATAAATGGCAACAAAATCATTGGCGTGCTTTGCGCTCTGCTTACAATTCTACTCCTTTTTTTGAATACTACGCAGATGACTTCATCAGGTTTTATGAAAAAAGATGGACATTTCTTTGGGATTACAACTTGGAATTAGTAACTTTGATAACTCAATTGATAGGGCTTGAAAAGGGCTTAGAAGCTACTACAAGCTATATTGATAAGCGGGATGATGTCAAGGATTTGAGAAACACCATTCATCCCAAGATGGAAATTATTACTAAATCGATACCATACTACCAAGTATTTCGCGAAAAACATGGTTTTTTACCCGATTTAAGCGTTATTGATTTAGTTTTTAATATGGGAAATGAGTCGATTTTGATTTTGCAAAAAAGCAATTTTTAATTGATTGAAAATTTAATTTTAAAAAAATATATTTATTAATTTCTTAAAAACATTTGTAAAAAAGAAAAACTATGGAAAACTTAGATTGGGGAAACTTGGGTTTCGGTTATAGAAAAACCGACTACAACGTTCGTTGCACTTTCAAAGATGGTGAATGGGGTGAAATTCGTGTTCACGAAGATGAGCATATTCCTATACACATGGCTGCAACTACTCTTCATTACGGACAACAAGCTTTTGAAGGATTAAAAGCTTTCCGTGGAAAAGACAATAAAATTCGTATTTTC
This sequence comes from uncultured Paludibacter sp., assembly GCA_964345395.1. GTDB lineage: Bacteria > Bacteroidota > Bacteroidia > Bacteroidales > Paludibacteraceae > UPXZ01. The sequence goes on from CAYFRA010000037.1 coordinate 9,224, forward strand.
AGATTAGATGAGAATGCCAAACGCCTTCAGTTCTCTTGCGATGGCATAATGATGGCTAAACTTCCGATTGAAAAGTTTCAAGAAGCAGTGATCAAAGCTGTTCAATTGAATGAGCGTTTTGTTCCTCCTTATGAAAGTGGAGCTTCTCTTTATATCCGTCCAGTATTGATTGGCACAGGTGCACAAGTGGGAGTAAAACCAGCTAATGAATATGAATTTATTGTATTTGTTATGCCTGTAGGGCCATATTTCAAAGGTGGTTTCCAAACTACGCCATTCGTTATTATGCGCGATTATGACCGTGCAGCACCACTTGGCACTGGTAAATACAAAGTGGGTGGAAACTATGCTGCAAGTATGGTAGCAGGAATGAAAGCAGCCGAAATGGGTTATTCTGCCGTATTCTATTTGGATGCTAAGGAAAAAACTTACTTGGATGAGTGTGGTGCTGCCAATTTCTTTGGTATCAAAGACAACACCTACATCACACCAAAATCTGAGTCGATTTTACCATCTATCACCAACAAAAGTTTAATTGTATTGGCTGAAGAGCTGGGTCTTAAAGTTGAGCGTCGCCCTGTGCATATTGACGAACTTCCTACATTTGAAGAGGCAGGAGCTTGCGGTACAGCAGCAGTGATTAGCCCAATTCAACGTATCGATGATTATGATAAAAACATCTCATATGTATATTCAGAAGATGGCAAACCTGGAGAGTGGAGCACTAAACTTTATAATAAATTGCGTGCTATTCAATATGGTGAAGAAGAAGATACTCGTGGCTGGATAACTATTGTAGAAATTCCATAAACGAAATATTTAAATATAAAACTTTTCCCTTCAAGGCTTTCTGAATAAAACTGCTTCTTGAAGGGAAAGTTTTGTATATTTGCACGATAATTTTTCTATAAATCAATTTACTTAAAATTTAAACAATAGAGATGAAAAAATTTAGCTTACTTCTTTTATCGCTTCTTTTGCTCACAGGTGTTAAAGCCGACGAAGGTATGTGGATGTTACCCTTAGTGGAAAAACTGAACATACAGAAAATGCAAAACTTAGGACTCACAATGAGTGCCAATGAGTTGTATGATGCAGAAAACCCAAGTTTATCTGATGCAGTAATTATTTTTGGTGGTGGTTGCACAGGAGTAATGGTCTCTCCAAATGGTTTACTATTTACCAATCATCACTGCGGATATAGTGCTATACAAAAACTAAGTAGCGTTGAGCACAATTACTTAAAAGATGGTTTTACTGCTGTAAATTTAGAAGACGAACTTGCTTGTGAAGGTTTAGGAGTAACTTTTATGAAAAAAGTGGAAGATGTTACAGAGCGAGTTTTGAAAGATGCTGTTGGACTTAATGGCCAAGCACGAGATGAGGCCATCGACAGAGCTATCAAACAGATTGTGAAAGAGGAAAAAGGTGACACACACTACAATGTTACTGTACGCCCTTTCTATTCAAACAATGAATACTACCTCTTTGTATATGAATACTTCAACGATGTTCGTTTGGCATATACCCCACCCTCCTCAATTGGTAAGTTTGGTGGCGAAACAGACAACTGGATGTATCCACGACACACAGGCGACTTCTCTGTGTTCCGTGTTTATGCCGACAAAGATGGCAAACCTGCAAAATATGCTAAAGATAATGTTCCTTACGAACCTAAATATTTCGCACCTGTATCCAATCAAGGTATAAAAGAAGGTGATTTTGCTATGATTTTGGGTAACCCCGGTTCAACAGACCGCTATGCAACATCATTTGCTATTGATAGCCGTGTGAAAAATGGCAACAGTGCTCGTATCGAAATGCGCGGTGTGAAGCAAGATGCTTGGAGAAAACATATGCGTGCCGATGAGTCGATCAACATCGCTTATGCCAACAAATATGCAGGCAGCTCCAACTACTGGAAAAACAGTATGGGAATGAATAACGCCATTAAAAACCTAAATGTGATTGGGAACAAAGAGACGTTAGAAAGTGAATTTACAAATTGGGTAAATAGCAATGCAGAGCGTAAAAACAAATATGGTCAAGTACTTGCCGAAATGAAACGCGATTATCAACTAATTGATAAGAATATGTATGCATTGGAGTATCTTCGCGAATCGCTTTTTGCTGGTGTGGAGTTACCCATTATAGCTGCTGGTTACAGACGAGTTGATAAAGAGAAATCTGTAAAAGAGAACATCGCTCTTTTTGATGCTGTTTACAAAGATTATCGTGCAAACGTAGATAAAGATGCATTCATTAGCCTTCTTGCAGCTTACCGCGAAGCAGTTGAGCCTCAATTTTTACCTACAATTTATCAAACTATCGATAAAAAATTTAAAGGAGACTACTCAAAATTTGTTGATGACTTATTCAAAAAATCTAATTTCACTTCGAAAGAGAAATTAGAAGCTGCAATGAATAAAAAGAAAATTGATTTATCAAAAGATCCTGCCTCTCTTTTCTTCCAAAACATTATGAGTAAAATGGAAGAGTTGCGTACTGCTGAATACAACCAAGCATTAGAAAATATCGAAGATAACAAGCGACTTTATGTAGCTGGTCTTCAAGAGTGGTATGCCGAACAAGGCAAACCTATGTATCCTGATGCCAATTTTACAATGCGTTTGACTTATGGTCAGGTTTTGGGTTATCTACCTTTTGATGGTGTCAGCTATCAATACTACACCACCACCAAAGGAGTGTTGGAGAAAGAAGATGCCGATAATCCTGAATTTGTAGTTCCTGAAAAGCTAAAAGATTTGATCAACAACAATAACTTTGCTAATTATGCTGATGAGAGCACAGGTAAAATGCACGTAAACTTCCTTAGCAACAACGACATCACCGGCGGAAACTCTGGTAGTCCAGTTTTCAATGGCAAAGGAGAAGTTATCGGTCTTGCTTTTGATGGCAACTGGGAGTCTTTAAGTGGCGACATTATTTTTGAAAACGAACTACAACGTTGTATCAATGTGGACATTAGATATGTGCTCTTTATTATGGAGAAATATGGTAATGCTACTCGACTTATCAATGAATTAACAATTAAATAATCTATTAATATTTAAAAAAATGAAACAAACACCTTTTACAGAAACACACATTGCACTTGGTGCAAAAATGCATGAATTTGCAGGCTACAATATGCCGATTGAATATAGTGGTATCAATGATGAGCATTTAACTGTTCGCAATGCAGTAGGCGTGTTTGATGTGTCGCATATGGGTGAAATTTGGGTGAAAGGACCAAAAGCTTTGGAGTTTCTACAAAGAGTATGCTCCAATGACATATCAAAACTAAAAGTAGGACAAGGACAATACACCTATTTTCCCAATGGAATGGGCGGAATAGTTGATGACATCATCATCTATCTTTTTGAAGATGAAAAATACCTCTTGGTAGTTAACGCCTCAAACCTACAAAAGGATTGGGACTGGTTAGAAAAAAACAACACTTTCGGAGCAGAGTTAGAAAACGCATCTGACAAAACAGCTCAATTAGCAATACAGGGTCCAAAAGCAATGGATTTGATGCAAGAATTGACCTCTGTTAATCTTTCAGAAGTTGCTTTCTACCACTTTGTTGTAAGCGATTTTGCTGGAGTGAGCAATGTGATAATCTCTAACACTGGCTACACTGGAGCAGGTGGTTTTGAACTCTATTTCAAACCTGAAGACGGAATGCAAATTTGGAATGCTCTTTTTAAAAATGGAGAAGCGTATGGAATCAAACCAATTGGTTTGGGTGCACGCGATACACTTCGTTTGGAGATGGGCTATTGCTTGTATGGTAATGACATTGACGATACCACTTCGCCACTTGAAGCTGGATTGGGTTGGATTACCAAATTCGTTGATGGCAAAGATTTTATCGATCGCGAACGCTTGGAAGCACAAAAAGCAGCAGGCTTGAAACGCAAATTGATCCGTTTTGAACTTACAGAACGTGGCATTCCACGTCACGGCTATGAAATTGTAAATGATAAAGATGAACAAATTGGCTACGTAACATCAGGCACAATGCTACCTGGAACTAAAACTGGTATCGGGATGGGTTATATTGACGCTCCTTACTTCAAATCAGAAGATCCTATTTTTGTAAAAATTCGCAACAAAAATGTAGGTGCTAAGATTGTGAAATAAATAAAACGATACTAAGAAGAAATAAAAAAGACCAATCATAAGTTAAATATGATTGGTCTTTTTTATTATCAATTTTCAGTTTTTCAAAATCTTCTACCTACCGTAATTCCAAAACGAGGATAAACACTATCTAATATAAAATCACGCCCTAATCCCGTATAGACCTCAGCTACCCAATTATTTTTGGTTAGGGCTTTCCAACCTACAGCTAATCCCAGTCCGGCACCAAAATCATTACTATTATCTGCATGAACAGAACTGTTTAGCTCTACAAATAATCCGGTTCCATATTTTTGCATATTAGTAGTGTTACCGCCCAAATACCATCTTGCATAAGGCATAATCGCAAAATTAGTTGGATAAATGCTATTTCCATCAAGACTTATTGATGCTGAAGCACCAATAGCAAAATCTTCGTGAAAAATATGTTCATAGCTTATCTCTGGGTTTAATGTAATAACAGTAGTTGCTAAGTTAAGTTTCACTTCATTTTTAAGAATAGGCGTATCCTTCTCTAATCGCCATCCCAAAAAACTACGCGTACGTTGCTGTGAAAAAAGAGCTGTGCTTATCATCAATATCAAAGCAAAAGTTGTAATTCGTTTCATCTTATTTATTTTTTAAATTTATATCGTTTTTATTTCTACACGCTTTCATTGCATCAAATTTCGAGCCAAGATTGATTTTGAATTTGATGTGAAATTTATATGATATTTATCAGATTATAAAGTCATAATAACCGCATAAATATATATTACAGGCGTAATTAATTCTAAGTTTTTTCAGCAAATTAGATATTAACAGAAGATCATTCTGCTACAAAACAAGGATAATTTCGTTGATAAAATAAATTTTCAAATATTATTTACCTCAGTTTTTTGCTATGTATCACTCTATTATTGAAAAATATTGCCCGAAATTGATTAATTTTGCAAAATATAATTGTAAAATAAACAACAAATATAACTTCCCTATTTAAATAATAAAAAATGGCACTTTTATTTACATACCTTTTTTTAGCACTATTTACTTCATTTATTTGTTCAATAATGGAAGCTGTACTACTTTCAACGCCTGTTTCTTACCTTCAATCAAGAATTGAAAATGGGGACAAACAAGCTGAATATTTTTTGCAACAAAAAGAAAATATCGATAAACCGCTTTCTGCCATTTTATCACTTAACACCATAGCACACACAGTGGGTGCAGCAGGCGTGGGTGCACAAGCTACCATTGTATTTGGCGAAGCTTACTTTGGAATAGTTTCTGCTATTCTTACTATTCTTATTTTAATTTTAACTGAAATTATTCCAAAAACATTGGGTGCCAGTTACAGCAAGAGTTTAATCGGTGTGTCATCTACCACCATCAAAGCTATGGTTTTCATAACCTACCCGCTTGTAGTGGCGTCATCGCTTATCACCAAAATGCTAACTAAAGATAAGTCAGAATTGACAACAAGCAGAGAAGAGGTATCTGCATTGGCTAATATAGGAACTGAAGAGGGAATTTTTGAGGAGAAAGAGAATAAAATCATCCAAAATCTTGTGAAATTAAAAGATGTAACGGTTTCGGAAATAATGACACCTAGGGTGGTAGTCGTTACGCTAGATGAGAATTATACTTTACAACAAGTTTTGGAAAAAAAAGAGAACTTTCATTTTTCGCGAGTACCCGTTTATCAAAATAACAAAGACAACATTACTGGTTACATCCTCACATCAATGGTGCTCGAAAACTTAGCGGAAGACCGATTTGACTTGCAACTCAAAGATATCAAGCGTGATATATTGACTTTTTATAAAAACAAAAACCTTTTTGATGCGTGGGAAGAGATGTTATCTACAAAAGAACACATATCTTTGGTGATTGATGAATATGGGGGTATGGAGGGCATTACTACATTAGAAGATATCATAGAATCATTACTTGGATTTGAGATTATTGACGAAAAGGATGAAGTTGGCGATATGCAACAGCTTGCACTTGAACGATGGAAAGAGAGACAAAAGAAATATCAATTTCTTAAATCTTAGATTTAAATGATATACTACTCTGCTATTGAAAGGAATTACGCAGACGAATGATTACCCCTATGATTACGGGCAAAATGCAGATGATTACATCAAAATAGATAAACATATTACGCAATACGCCTAAACATGCAAATTGGCAACAAGATTATCACGATCACGTGGTACGAAATGATAAATCCTATATCCACATAAAAATAATATTATAAACAATCCCAAAATTTGGGATGAAGATATTATTTTTGATAAGGGGTGAGGTGAAAAATGAAATAAAACGACTAACTTTGGAAAGATAATAGATTTAAATATATTCACTATGACTGAAAAACACACTTGGGTACAAACATACAAGCAACTAACTGAATACCTGAAAGATAAAAAGGGAAAGCAAAAAGAGTTGATCGAGTTATTAAAGTCTGTCGGTATTTCTCCTTTTAATGACAAATCAAAAGCTGGTGATATTCGTGATATAGAATTGGATGAAATAGACCCATTCACTTTCTTTTCTTATATCAATAAATATGGTTCTAAGAGGCGAATTAAGAAATTACAAGTAATAGCAGAAAAACTAAATATACATATCCCAAATGATGATTTAGGATTGCCAACATCACAACCTCAGTCAGTTTGGTTGTTTCCATATCAACATTTACGCACAAACAGAGAGATAGACAGATTATGGGACTTCTTCTATAAACTGTTAGATGATAGAATCTCAAATGAAGATTTTGCAGATATACTAAAGATAAAAAACATCGCTAACAGAAAACTTACTGAAGCTATGTTTTATGTAGATCCACAAAAGTATCTTCCTATTAACGGACCTACTATTCCTTATATTGAGGAAGTGCTGGAGATAAATCCCAACTTCAATACTTACGATGATTATTTAGATCTTCTAAATAATATTAAATCCAAAACCAATATCCCATTTTATCAACTATCACACAAAGCTTGGGAGTGGAAACGACAAAAGAAAGATGACGAAAACATTTTAAAAGTTATCAATCAATTCAAACTACAACTCAAAGATGGAGTTGCATTTAAATATGAAAAATATAAATGGGAACAAATTAAAAAATACCAAGGCAGACCAAACCTGAATGCTGATGATTTCACAAAAGAAATGGTCGATATTAATTATGATAATATGATTTATCATATGGCAACAAGCGCAATTCGTGAATTGGCAAAAGAGAAACCGGAAGAATATAGAGATAATCTAAAACTACTTTTTGATGAATCAGAACCATTGAATGATAGGATAAAAAGTTTTAAAACAGAAATTGACAAACTGTACAAGCAGATTCATACTAATAACAATTCTAATCACGACGAACGTACAATTTCAGCGTTACTAACATATCAATATCCTGAAAAACACGCATTTTATAAGAACTCGTATTACAAAGAGTTTTGTAAATTGATGAAAGTAAAACAAGAAAACACATTAAAGAAATATGCTCACTATTTGGAGTTACTTCAGG
>CAYFRA010000038.1:0-16562 GCA_964345395.1 uncultured Paludibacter sp.
CAATTACGCATATCGCTCGTTTGAATCGTGAATTTATCAAAGCTAAATTCAAAGACTAAAACTAAACTTCAAAGATAAAAATCAGTAAATATAAAATCCACAAGTCAAAAATAGGCTTGTGGATTTTTATTTTAAAACAAAAAAATCAAGTAAACATTGTGTTTACTTGATTTTCTTATGTTGCCAATGGTAAACTATTTCGATTACATTTCGATAGCTAATTTACCTCTGTAATAACCACACTCAGGGCAAACTGTGTGATAAATATGGTGTGCACCACAGTTTGAACATACTGCTAACGTTGGCATTGCTGCTTTATCGTGAGTACGTCTTTTTTTTGTTCTAGTCTTCGACTGTCTTTTCTTTGGTTGTGCCATTGTAATACTCTATTTTAATTGTTTTCTAATATATCTTTCAATCGATCCCAGCGGGGGTCGGTGTTTGTTTTATTATTTCTACTTTGTGTCTCATTGTCAATCTCTTCATCAATGTCATTTACAATGAGATTATTTAGTTTCGATAGCATCTCTTTGTCGCACTCGTTTTCGTCATGAAAATGTTGAAGAGGTATATTGAGTGCAATAAATTCATACATAAGCCATGCTACATTTATTTGTCTCTCAGCTTCAGGTATAATGATGTAGTCTTCTTCTTCTGCATATTCAAGCCCTAATTTTACCTCTAATGTTTCATTGATTTCAAGGTTTAGAGTCATTGTGTCCAAACATCTGTCGCAAATAACCTCTACATCACCAATCAAAACAAAATCTAAGTGAAAAAAAGAGGCTCTTTTGGTCAAAACAAGCTTTGCATCAATTTCACCGTTTGTTATTTCAGCATCTTCAAGTTTAGAGAAAAACGTTTTGTTGTCCAACTTAAAATAAAAGACACTTCCTTCATTTGATACATCCTTTAGCGGTATGTTATACTCTTTAAGCTTAGCCACTTTTATCTCCTTCCTTTAAAACCGTGCAAAGATACTGTTTTTCATTGAATAATAAAAGTTTAAGATAATTTATTTTTCTTATACCCAATTCGGGTTGTTCTTTTAACACATTATGTATTTAAGTAATTATATCTGATTCTCCATATCAGCAGGTATCACAATTCTAAAGATAGTACCTTTGTTGATTTCCGATTCTTTTACATACACTTTACCTGCGTGATATTCTTCAACAATACGTTTTACAAGTGATAAACCCAAGCCCCATCCTCGTTCTTTGGTTGTGAAACCTGGGGAAAATACAGCTTTCTGATATTTTCTTTCAATCCCTTTGCCTGTGTCTTGAATATCGATGACAATATTTCCCTGTTTTTTTTTCAAATATATATCCAATTGCCCTCTCCCGTTCATTGCATCAATGGCGTTTTTAGAAACATTCTCAACGACCCACTCGAATAGCGGCTGGCTAATTTGAGCAAAACTATCACTGTCTATCAAATTGTGATAATTGATGATAATCTTTTCCGAACTACGATTTCTGATATAATTAACTGCATTTTCAATCACATCATTGATGTTTTGAGGTTTCAAATCTGGTTTTGAACCGATCTTTGAAAAACGCTCCGATATGATTTTCAGTCGATTTACATCTCGTTCCATATCTTCCAATAATTTCTCTTCGCTATATCGAAGTTTCAGTAGCTCGGTCCAGGCTAATAGTGAAGATATTGGTGTCCCCAATTGGTGAGCTGTTTCTTTCGATAGTCCTACCCACACTTGGTTTTGCTCGGCTCGTTTTGTGCTTGTGAAAACAAGTATAACAATAGCAAGAAAAATAATGATTACCCCAAATTGTACGTATGGGAAAAAGTACAATTGTCTAAGCAGATATGACTCGTCGAATATGATGTATTGCTGAGTGTCTTCATCTAATTTGATTACAATGGCCTCGTTTTTGGCTGAAAGTTTTTTTACTTTTTTCTTAAAATATGCATCCTCTTTCGAAGCAGGCACTTTCATGTTTCTATGCTGAATCACATTGCTGTTTTCATCGATAATCAGAACAGGAATGGTGGTATTGCCCTCTATGATATCCAATAGGAAATTAATATCGGTATATTCATCAGCAAAGATCAGTTGTTGAGTTGCTTCTGCCCATATCTCAATTTTTTTTCTCTCCTCTATAGCCAAGTTGCTCGCCAGTCTATTTGTAAAAAGAGTAGATACCAACACTATGATGGTGGCAATGCTGATAAAAGTGTATTTGAGTATCTGGTTGACTCGATAGGTTTTGTTCACGATTATGTTTTTTTCAAATGTTCATTATGAAAACGAATATTTAAGCCCAAATTGTATGCTAAGTTAGGATAAATCCAAAACTTTTGCAAACAAGAGCTTGAAAGTTTTTATTTGATGAGCAAATTATCAACAGCTTTCTAAATAAATAAAATCTACCGATTGAGATTAATCCTATTTTTTTGATTAAATTTGCAGAAAAGTGATATAATATGGCAGTACATAAATCAGGGTTTGTAAATATAGTTGGTAATCCCAATGTAGGTAAATCAACATTGATGAATGCCCTTGTGGGTGAGCGGATATCGATCATCACCTCTAAAGCTCAAACTACACGTCATCGCATATTGGGAATTGTAAATGGAGATGATTTTCAGATCGTTTATTCAGATACGCCAGGCGTGTTGAAACCAAACTATCGCCTACAAGAGTCGATGCTCAACTACTCTACATCTGCTTTGGTGGATGCAGATATTCTATTGTACGTAACAGATGTTTACGACAATCAAGAAAAAAACAAAGACTTTATCGATAAAATTGCTAAAACTTCGGCTCATCTTATTTTGGTTATCAATAAAATAGATCTGATTGATCAAGAAAAACTAATTGAGTTGAATGATAAATGGTTGTCAATTTTTCCAAATGCAGAAATCATAGCGATGTCGGCTACTGAAAAATTTAATGTTGATATTTTGATGAAGCGTATTTTGGAAGTACTACCTGAATCACCACCTTTTTTCGACAAAGACCAACTGACCGATAAACCTGAACGCTTCTTTGTTACCGAAATTATTAGAGAAAAAATCTTGCTCAACTATGACAAGGAGATTCCCTATTCGGTGGAGGCTGTGGTAGAAGAGTTTAAAGAAGAGGAAGATATCATTCGAATTAAAGCACTCATTTATGTCGAACGTGAGTCACAAAAAGGTATTATAATAGGTAAAGGCGGAAAATCACTAAAGCGTGTAGGGGTTGAGGCAAGAAAAGATATAGAAGCTTTTTTTGAAAAGAAAGTCTATTTAGAACTTTTTGTTAAGGTAGAAAAAGATTGGAGAAATAAGGATTTGAAATTAAAGAATTTTGGTTATCAAAATTAAATTTCTTTGATATACTTCAGTTATTTATAAAAACTGAGAGAGTTTGGCAAACTATTTGTTGTTTTATACTTACGATATAAATAAAATTTTACTAACGAAATAAAATAAAATCATTATGAAAAATCCAGGTGGTATTTTAGCAGCTCTTCTTGGTGGAGCAGTAGTAGGTGCAGCATTAGGTATATTGTTAGCACCAGATAAAGGTTCGGAAACTCGTTTGAGAATTTCTGATGAGTATGAAAACGCAAAAGAAAAACTAATTGATGCGCTTAAAGAAAAAGGTATTAATTTAAGTAGAAGTGAATTAGACGACTTAGTTGATGAGGTAACATCGGATATTGAAGATACATTAGCTTAAATAAGGATGGCAGAAAACGATAAAAATAATACAAAATATCAGCAGCTCATAGATGATGTGAAAGAGTATGTCTCTTTGCAGTCGGAATTGTTGCAGGTTACGGTTATTGAGAAAATGACCAAATTGCTTGCTAAGCTAATTCTATTTGCAATAAGTTTTGTGATGTTGATTTTGTTTATGTTTTATGTATTGTTAGCGATAGCATTTCTTCTTGAACCCGTTCTTGGTTTTGCCGGTAGTTTTGCAGTAATCTCACTTATATTCATGCTTATTCTGGGTGTTGTTATTGTTTTCCGTAAAAAACTAATTGTTAAGCCTTTGATGTATGTTTTGATAGATGTGTTTAAGGAAAACGATTTGAAGAATAAGGATGTAGATGGTTTAAATAACTCCAAAACTGAATAAATTATGAAAATTATTAACCAAATAAGCAAAAATAGGAATTTGGAGTTGGAGGATTTAAGTGAAATCCGTCAAAACCTAAAATTACTCATTGATTTGCAAGAAGAAAAGATGACTGACTCTGCCAAAAGTGTAATACCTTTTCATGACTCTTATGTAAACCAAACCGGCATATTTCACAAGTTCTCTCCCATTTCATTGGTTGCGGCACCATTAAAGAAAACGTCTAAAACAGGCTTAGTTGATGGGGTTATTGCTGGTTTCAAAGCTTTTCGAGCCGTAAGAAAATTTATTCGTCTTTAAAAATACTTCTCTATAGTTTATAAACTGCTCCAAATGAGCAGTTTTTTTATTTTAAATCTATATTATCCACGATCTTCATCGACATAAAAAGTCTATTTTGTAAACTCGACTTTACAAAATTAGATTTTTTAGCATAAAATGTATGGTAGTTATAAATATATTTATCTATCTTTGTCACGTTTTTCTGAAACAGAGCAATACTTCACTTTTTCTGAAATACCTTGAAGAACGATATTTCCAAAAGAGTTAAGCTGTTACAGATTTTACAAGAAGCATTCTATCAATATTAAACATTTAAATAATATTTCATATGGATAATGTATCGCTTTTCGTAGTTGTTTTGCTAGCTGGTATTACCTTGGTGGTGGCAGGGCTAACAATTGCGATACTCATCTCACCCAAATCAACCAACTTTCAGAAGGGAGATCCCTATGAATGCGGTTTGCCTACACACGGCACATCGTGGATGCAATTCCGAGTTGGTTACTATCTTTACGCTATTCTATTCCTGATGTTCGATGTGGAAGCAATTTTCTTGTTTCCTTGGGCTACTGTTGTGCGTCCTTTAGGCATGAATGGATTGATTAGTATTTTAGTATTTGTCGCTATTTTGGGTTTAGGCTTAGCTTATGCTTGGCGGAAAGGAGTGTTGAAATGGATCTAAAAAGAGCAAAAATTAAAGCATTCCCCACTGAGGATTTCAAAGACAATGAAACTTTGCAAGCTTATATCGATGAGCTTAATGCAAATGGAGTAGATATTGTTTTGAGCAAGCTTGACCAAATGATCAATTGGGGACGAGCAAATTCGCTTTGGCCGCTACCATTCGCTACAAGTTGCTGCGGTATTGAGTTTATGGCTTCTGCTGCTGCACACTATGACATTGCACGTTTTGGAATGGAGGTGGTGCGTAATAGTCCACGTCAAGCCGACCTGATGGTGGTGGCTGGTACCATTACCGTTAAAATGGGCGCTTTGCTACGCAGGGTATATGACCAAATGGCCGAACCTAAATATGTGGTGGCTATGGGTGCTTGTGCTATTTCGGGAGGTCCATTTGTCAATTCATACCACGTAATAAATGGTGTAGATAAATTGGTGCCTGTTGATGTGTATATCCCTGGATGTCCACCACGACCTGAATCGTTTTTCTACGGCTTGCTTCAATTGCAACGCAAGGTGAAAGTCGAAAAATTCTTTGGCAATAAACGTATTGTTCGACCCTATAATCCTGCTACGCTAATTGACCCAAAAACGGGTGAGGAAATAGAACCCAAAAATGAGTTTTAGATAATTTGATATTTAAATAATATCCAAACTAAAAAACAAGAGTTCAAAATAAAGATTGTAACAGAAATTTTCAATGTTCCTTTCTATTTGCTCTTTGTTTTATAACAAAACATACAGCAATGACAACTATAATAGAGCTAATACAAGCTACTGTAAGTGATGCTATCATTGAAGAGAAGAATAAACTTACCGTAACGGTAGAGCCAAAACAGCTATATCTTTTAGTAAAAACACTTTATACCAATGAAACACTGCCTTTCGACTATTTAATATCGATTATTGGTATGGATTGGGAGGATAAAATGGGTGCTATGTATCTCTTATCTTCTTCAAAAGATATGAGCAAAGAGATTGTGTTGGTTACTACAACTGAAGATAGAGAAAATCCGCTGCTTTATTCCATTACCGATATGTATGAAGCGGCACACCTGCACGAGCGTGAAGTCTATGCGCTTTTTGGTATTCGTTTTATCAACAATCCCGATATGCGTCGCTTTTTATTGGACCAAGATTGGGTGGGTTTCCCAATGCGTAAGGATTATGACGCCGACCCGAAATTGAATCCTATAACGGTTGTGAGCAAGGAGATAGATGATATTGCCCCTTGGATTAAAGAGGATGAAAATGGCAATTTGATTGAAGGCGAAAGCCCTATCTTTGATGAAGATGATTATATCATTAATATTGGTCCGCAACACCCTTCAACACACGGTGTGATGCACTTTCGCACAGCATTGAACGGCGAGATGATTAAGAAAATAGATGTAAACAGCGGGTACATTCATCGAGGTATTGAGAAGATGTGCGAAAATATGACTTATCCGCAAATGCTTCATCTTACCGACCGTATGGATTACCTTTCAGCAAGCATTAATCGCCACGCACTCTGTATGTGTATTGAAAAAGCGGCAGAGATAGAAGTGCCAGCTCGCGCACAATATATTCGTGTTATTTTTGATGAGTTGAATCGTATCAGTTCACATCTGTTGGCGTGGTCTGCTCATTGCAATGACTTGGGAGCTACTACAGCTTTTGTGTATGGAATGCGTGAACGCGAACACGTCTTAGATATTTTTGATAAAACCTGTGGTGGTCGTCTGATTATCAATCAAAATGTGGTTGGCGGTGTGATGTTTGATATTTACGACGATTTTGTGAAAGACGTAAAAGAGTTTATTCCTTATATGCGTAAGCAATTGGTGGCGTATGAAAACTTCTTTACTCACAACCCGATAACGCTTAATCGTATGATCAACGTGGGTAATTTATCGCGTGAAGATGCTATCTCATATGCAGTAACTGGTCCGGCAGGACGTGGTTCGGGCTTTTCTTGCGATGTGCGTATTCACAAACCTTACTCGCTCTATGATCAAGTAGAATTTAAAGAAGTGATTCGCACTGAGGGCGACTCTTATGCACGCTATCTCAATCGTTTGGATGAAATAGAACAAGCTTTACATATCATTGAGCAACTGATTGACAATATACCTGAAGGCGATATTTTGGCAAAAGTAAAACCAATTATCCGACTTCCCGAAGGGCAATACTATCAAAGTGTTGAGACAGGCAAAGGCGAGTTTTCAGTGTTTATTGAGAGTAAAGGTGATAAATTCCCTTATCGCGTTAAATTCCGTTCGCCATCGATGGCTGCGGTGTCTGTAATGCCATTGATTAGTGAAAATGAGATGATTGCCGACTTTATCGGTATTGGTGGGTCGATGGACTATGTGATTCCGGATATTGACCGATAGATTTTGAAAAGATATTTTTGAGAAATTAAATTATAAAGAAATAAACCCTGTAGCATTTTTGCACAGGATACACATTTAAAGATATATGAATTATTCCCATCCATTAGAGCTTACAGGCTTGCTTACTTCCTTAGATACATTCTTCAGAAGTAATATGTCGCCGTTTTGGGCTAATCTTGTTGAGGGAGCACTTATCCTGATTGCGATATTGGCAGCTTATGCGGTGATTGCGTTGGCATTGATCTATATTGAACGAAAAATCACAGCCTTTTTTCAGGCTCGTGTTGGTCCAAACCGTTTGGGTAAATATGGTGTAATACAGAGTATTGCCGATATGATTAAAATTTTGATCAAAGAGATTATTCATATCAATGAGGTTGACCGATTTTTGTATTATGTCGCACCATTTTTTGTGATTGTTTCGTCTGTTTTGGCCTTTGGTGCCATTCCTTTCGGAATGGGCTTGCAAGCAGTCGATTTCAATATCGGTGTTATTTATCTTTTGGCTGTTTCGTCCATTGGTATTATTGGTGTGCTTTTGGCAGGTTGGTCGAGCAACAATAAGTATTCGATGATTGGAGCGATGCGAAGCGGTGCGCAGTTTGTGAGTTATGAAATTTCAGCAGGTTTTGCATTGATGGCAGTAGTGGTGTTGACAGGCACTATGCAGCTTTCACAAATTGTGGAGAGTCAGCGATACGTTTGGAATGTATTTAACGGACATATTCCGGCTTTGATTGCTTTCTTTACCTATCTGATTTCTGGTCACGCCGAAACCAATCGTGGTCCGTTTGACTTACCCGAGGCAGAAGGTGAGCTTACAGCTGGTTATCATACCGAGTATTCTGGTTTGCAATTTGGTTTTTTCTATTTAGCCGAATACCTCAATATGTTCATCATTGCAGCGATAGCTACAACGGTGTTTTTGGGAGGTTGGATGCCGATTCAAATTAAAGGTTTAGAAACTTTCAATCAAATAATGTGGTATATCCCATCCTATGTTTGGTTCTTTGCAAAAGCAGGTATGTTGGTATTTTTCAGCTTGTGGGTGCGTTGGACTTTCCCACGCTTGCGAATCGACCTTTTACTCAACTTGGAGTGGAAATACCTATTGCCCATCAACTTAGTCAATATTATTCTAATGGTGATAATGGTGTTGGCAGGCTGGACATTGAGTGATTGGTTCCCTAATTTATTTGGGCTATAAAAAGAAGATATTTGTACAATATAAGATATAAGAATCGATATGAATCCATTTTTTAAATACTTTGCAGGGATATTCACAGCTTTGAAAAATCTTATCGGCGGAATGAAAATTACGTGGAGAGAGCTTTGGAAGAAAAAAGTTACGATGCAATATCCCGAAAACAGAGAAACACTTCAAATTTCGAGTCGTTGGCGTTCGGAGCTTTATATGCCGCACGATGAAAACAATGAGCACAATTGTACGGCTTGTGGTGTCTGTATGAGAAATTGCCCCAATGGTACTATCACTGTAACTCACGATATGGTGGAAACAGAAGATGGAAAAAAGAAAAAGGTTTTGAATAAGCATATTTGGGATTACGGAATGTGTACATTTTGCAATATCTGTGTAATTACTTGTCCGTCGGATGCTATTTTCTTTAACAACGACTTTGAAGGTGCAATGTACGATCGCTCAAAATTGGTGCATACGCTCAATAAACCGGGTAGTAAACTGAAAGAGAAGCCAAAACCTGCACCCAAGCCACGCCCTGCAGCAGCACCTGCAGCTAAGGCTGAAGTGAAAGCAGAGGATAAAAAGCAAGTTGAAGCTGAAGCAAAAACAGAAGCTACCGATAAAGTGGAAGCGAAAGTTATTGAAAAAGCAGAAGTGAAACCCACAGCTGAAACGGCAGAAAAAGCAAGTGCAGAAGCAAAACCGGAAGCAAAATCAACTTCTGAAAAAACAGATAAAGAATAGATTCAATCAAGCAGAATAAGGAAATAATATATTATGGCAGAACAAATTGTATTTTACATTTTAGCAGTGGTGATAGCCGTTTTTTCGGTACTTGCTGTTACAAGTAAAAAAGTGATACGGGCAGCAACTTACTTGCTCTTTGTACTACTCGCTACGGCTGGCTTATTTTTAATGCTCAATTACCACTATCTGTTTGCGGTGCAAGTAACAGTCTATGCTGGTGGTATTATGGTCTTGTTTATTATGGCAATATTCCTAACCCACAGGCCCGGAGATGAATTCGGAACGCGAATGAGTTGGAAAGTGAAAACATCGGCAGCTTTGGCAATAGGTGGCTTGCTTTTGAGTGCATACATCATTATTCAAAACGTACAGCGCGTTTATCAATTTGTAAAAGCACCCGAAATGAAGATGCAAGATATAGGACAGGCGATGTTGGGTACTGAAAAATATCAATACCTATTGCCATTTGAGGTGGTGAGTGTGTTGCTTTTGGCCTGCATTGTAGGTGCGATATTGATTGCTCGTAAAGAGCCAAGTGTAGAAGAAAACAAAAACGATTTAGATAATTTATAAGATGGGAACATTATTAGTAAACACGTCGGGAGCACCGGCACCGCTTATACTCTTTCTGTTTCTCGGATTGATTATGTTTTTTGCGGGCATATATGGATTTTTTACCCGTAAAAACTTGATTTTGATGCTGATTTCGGTTGAGTTAATTTTGAATGCAGTTGATTTGAACTTTGCGGTATTCAACCGTTATTTCTTTCCTGAAACAATGGAAGGACTGTTTTATGCACTGTTTGTAATTGCAATTGCAGCTTGTGAAACGGGTGTTGCCATTGCCATTATCATCAATGTGTACCGAAAGTTTGGTAATACCGAAGTAGATAACATTCAACAGATGAAAGAGTAATGAAATTTTGCCACTTGCTATTTGAGTAGTAAGATGGCTTAGTTCGAAACCAAGAAAAATATCAATTATGGAATATACATATTTAATACTTTTACTGCCTTTGCTTTCATTCCTGTTTTTGGGCTTGATGGGCATAAAGCTAAAACCCAAAACCGCTGGACTGATTGGCACAGTTGTTCTTGCGGTGGTAGCAGCAATCTCTTATTTTACAGCTTTTCAGTTTTTTACATCGCCGCTGGTAGATGGCAAGTGGCAAGCTGTGATACCTTATAACTTTACTTGGCTCAATTTTGGGCGAGGCTTGCACGTTGATTTGGGCATTCTGATCGATCCCATTTCAATAATGATGATTGTAGTAGTTTCTACCGTATCATTGATGGTGCATATCTACAGTTTAGGCTATATGGAAGGCGAGAAAGGCTTTCAACGCTACTATGCGTTCCTTTCTTTGTTCACATTCTCAATGTTGGGTTTGGTATTGGCTACCAATATCTTCCAAATGTATATCTTTTGGGAATTGGTGGGTGTCTCATCTTACTTGCTGATTGGTTTCTACTATACCAAACCATCGGCAGTATTGGCATCGAAAAAGGCCTTTATTGTAACTCGTTTTGCTGATTTCTTCTTCCTTATCGGAATTTTGGTACTCTCTTATTTTACCAAAACATTCGATTTCGGAGAGCTGTTTGCAGGCGAAGGTGCAATTTTAAATAGTGCAATGGGTGCAAGCTTTATGGGAGCATCGGCACTTACTTGGGCAATGGCACTGATGTTTATCGGTGGTGCTGGTAAGTCGGCTATGTTTCCGCTACACGTTTGGTTGCCCGATGCAATGGAGGGTCCAACGCCTGTGTCGGCACTGATACACGCCGCAACGATGGTGGTGGCCGGTGTCTATCTGGTAGCGCGTATGTTTCCTATTTACATCGGATTTACGCCGGATGTGCTTCACGCTATCGCCTATGTAGGAGCGTTTACAGCTATGTTTGCGGCAGTTATTGCTATTACTCAAACCGACATTAAACGAGTGCTGGCATTCTCAACCATTTCTCAAATCGGATTTATGTTGGTGGCAGTGGGTGTAAGCACGGGTATGAGCCTAACAGGTGGCGACCACGGTGCACTTGGATATATGGCGTCAATGTTCCATCTATTTACTCACGCAATGTTCAAAGCCTTGTTGTTCTTGGCAGCAGGATCGGTTATTCACGCAGTGCATAGCAACGAGATGAAAGATATGGGTGGTTTGCGTAAAGCATTACCAATTACACACATCACATTTTTGATTGCAACATTGGCTATTGCAGGTATTCCACCATTTTCAGGTTTTGTAAGTAAAGATGAAATTATTACAGCTGTCTATGCCTACAATTCAGGCTTGGGCGTATGGATGACTATTACAGCTGGAATTACAGCATTTTATATGTTCCGTCTCTATTACAATATTTTCTGGGGAAAAGAGTATAAATCTTCCAACGGTCATCAAGCACAGGAAAGTCCACGTTCGATGACTTACCCATTGATGTTTTTGGCCTTGATTACAGTGGTGGGCGGATTTATTCCATTTGGAAAATTGGTTACAGCTGATAGTACGCAATATGCCATTCATTTGGATTGGAAAATTGCTATAATGAGCGTGGTAGTTGCTGTTGTTGGTATTTTATTGGCTCGCAAGCTTTATCGCAAAGAGAACAAGCGTCCTACAGAAATTGCAGAGAAGATACCGGCACTTTATGCGGCTTCTAATAATAAATTCTACATCGACGAACTGTATATGTTTATTACTAAGAAAATAATCTTCAACAGCATTTCACGCCCTTTAGCTTGGTTCGACCGCCATATCATTGATGGTGCATTGGACGGAATGGCTTCGATAACGGTGTGGGCATCTGAAAAAACCAAACGCTTCCAATCTGGAAGTTTGCAGTGGTACGCTTGGGTGTTCTTGTTGGGGACTTTGATTATTACTTTGATTGCGATATTGTAAAGCCCCCCAACCCCCTGAAGGGGGGGTGTAGAGAATTATTCTAAGGGGTTTTGAAAAATATATAGAGTATTTAATTTTGAAGATTTAAGAAATAAGATATTATGAACTTTTTATTGATATTCGTAGCGATACCGATTGTGATGATGTTGTTACTTTTTGCAACTAAAAATCGCAAACAAGTGCTCACAATAATGGTAGCAGGAAGCGTGGCTCTGACTATTGCTGCTGCTTATCTCACGTATGCTTATCTTGCACTTCGCAAGGGAGGTGCCGACGATGTGATGCTTTTCACATCGAGCTGGATGTGGTATAAACCCTTAAACATTGCCTTCTCATTAGGGGTGGATGGTGTGTCGGTGGCTATGTTGGTGCTTTCTGCTCTGATTGTGCTGACTGGTACATTCGTTTCGTGGAAAATCGAACCACTTACCAAGGAGTTTTTCCTTTGGTTTTCCCTCTTGTCAACGGGTGTGTTTGGTTTCTTTATTAGCACCGACCTATTCACCATGTTTATGTTCTACGAGGTGGCACTTATTCCGATGTATCTTCTGATAGGTATTTGGGGCAGCGGTCGCAAAGAGTATTCAGCTATGAAATTGACGCTGATGTTGATGGGTGCTTCTGCGTTTTTGTTGGTAGGTATTTTGGGTATCTATTTCAGTGCAGGTGCTACAACAATGAATGTGCTTGAATTGGTAAATATCCACATCCCTATTGAGCAGCAAAAGCTTTTCTTTGTGCTTACTTTCTTCGGATTTGGTGTGTTGGGTGCATTGTTCCCATTCCACACTTGGTCACCCGATGGTCACGCTGCCGCACCAACAGCTGTATCGATGCTTCACGCAGGTGTGTTGATGAAGTTAGGTGGATATGGAGCATTTCGTGTCTCTATCTACCTTATGCCCGAAGCGGCTAAAATAATGGCACCTTTTTTCTTAACTCTAACTGCAATTGGTGTTGTATATGGTGCTTTAGCTGCCATTCATCAACGCGACTTGAAATATATCAATGCCTACTCATCTGTGAGCCACTGTAATTTGGTCTTGTTTGCCATTTTAATGCTTACGCAAACTGCCTTTGTGGGTGGTATTTTGCAAATGTTGTCGCACGGATTTATGACAGCTCTTTTCTTTGCTTTGATTGGTATGATCTACGGCAGAACAAATACGCGTATGATTACTGAAATGGGCGGTTTGATGAAAGTCTTACCATTTTTGGGAGTGAGTTTTGTGATTGCGGGATTGGCATCGCTTGGATTGCCTGGCTTAAGCGGTTTTGCTGCTGAGATGACTATCTTCTTCGGTGCGTTTGAAAATGATGATCTATTTAGAAGGATATTGACTATTGCGGCTATTACAGCTATTGTTTCAACAGCGGTTTATATTTTACGAATGGTAGGTAAATTCCTTTATGGACCAATGCAAAATCCTGATCACGAAAAACTAACGGATAGTGTATGGTTTGAGCGTTTGGCAGTGGTAATATTGATTGGAGGTATTGCTTATATTGGTTCGTTCCCATTGGGCTTGTCCAATATGTTGAGCGATAGTATGGAAAGTATTATGAGTCAATTGGCTCGTTAGTCGCCTAAAGAATTAGATTTTTACAAATAAAAGAGAGATAAATTAGCATTAGCTTTTAAATAAAGATACAAATGGATTATATAAGCAATTTCTTATTTATGCGCAGCGAAGTTTCACTACTTGCTGTCTTGGTTTTCCTCTTGCTTTTTGATTTAATAGCAGGTAAAAGAGGGATGAAATATTTTCAGCCGATAGCCATTTTGGTATTTGCGTTGCACACTATATTTAGCTTTATGCCTTATGAAGCGGGTTCAGCCTTTGGCGGTATGTATGAGTATCTACCGATGCATAGTATTGTAAAAGGGATATTGAACTTGGCCACTTTGGTGGTCTTTATGCAAGCCAAAGAGGTGTTTGATACCGAACGTCAAAGCAACAAACGGGGCGAATATTATTTCATTACGCTAATCACCCTGCTTGGAATGTACTTTATGATTTCAAGCGGACACTTCTTGTTGTTTGTGTTGGGCTTGGAGATGGCGTCAATCCCATTGGCAGTATTGGCAGCTCTTGAAAAATGGAATAAGAAATCGGCTGAATCGGGTGCAAAATATATTTTGTTAGCCGCCTTTTCATCTGGTGTAATGCTATTTGGAATTAGCTATCTCTATGGTGCCGTTGGTACGCTCTATTTCGATGATATGGCCCCTTTGTTAAGCATCAATGCGATGCAGATAATGGGAATGGTCTTCTTCCTAAGTGGTCTGTTTTTCAAAATATCTTTGGTACCTTTCCACCTTTGGGCAGCTGATGTGTATGAAGGTGCTCCTACCAATGTTACAGCCTACTTTTCTGTGGTTTCAAAAGGTGCAGGTGTGTTTGTGTTGATGACAATTCTCTATAAAGTTTTTGGTGCATTTATCGTTCAGTGGCAAGCTATTTTATACGGATTGATTATTCTTTCCATCACTATAGCCAACTTATTTGCCATTCGTCAAAATAATATCAAACGATTCTTTGCTTTCTCTTCTATTTCGCAAGCAGGATATATCGTACTAGGTATTATTGGTGGCACTGCCTTTGGTATGACTACTTTGGTGTTCTATATATTTGTGTATGTGTTTTCCAATTTAGCTGCCTTTGGTGTTATTTCGAGTATCGAAAATCGTACAGGCAAAGTTAATATTTCCGACTACAAAGGCTTATATGGTACCAATCCCAAGTTGAGCTTTGTGATGATGTTGGCACTATTCTCATTGGGTGGTATTCCACCATTTGCAGGCTTTTTCAGTAAGTTTTTTATCTTTGCAGCCGCATTAGAACAAGGCTTTGTTGTATTGGTGCTAATAGCTGTTGTAAATACTATCATCTCACTCTACTACTATCTTTTGGTTGTAAAAGCGATGTATATCGACAAGAGCGACGAGCCTATACCTGCTTTCAAATCAGAACTGTTTAATAAAGCAAGC
This sequence comes from uncultured Paludibacter sp., assembly GCA_964345395.1. Lineage (GTDB taxonomy): Bacteria > Bacteroidota > Bacteroidia > Bacteroidales > Paludibacteraceae > UPXZ01. The sequence continues at coordinate 15,284 of CAYFRA010000038.1, forward strand.
TTAGTTTTCTGTACAGCCGGTATTCTGTTGGTAGGATTAATCAGCTACTTTGTAGATAAGATAGAGTTGTTGAGTTTTGGGATGTAGTTTTATTGAGTTGAAAGTTATAAAGTTTATAAAGTTATAAAGTAGAGCCGAACGACCGTTCGGCTTTTTTATTAAAAGTTAGCAAAGTGAATAGCCCTAGCTATGAAGCCAGGGGTCTTGAAGTTAGTCACAATCTATAACAATAGTAAACTTAAGCCCAACGGGCTTAAAGCATTAGCATAGGGCAACGCCCTATGTTATAATGATATATACAATCAAGCCCTGAAGGGGCGTAAGAAGAAGAGTCGAACGGTCGTTCGACTTTTTAATTAGCAGTTTGTAAAGAACAACGATAACCCCTAACCCTCTTGCCTATGGCGAGACAAGCCTAAAGGGGACTTTTAGCTTTTGCAATTAAATTATTTCAATTGCACAATTTAGAAGCTAATCAATCATCGTTTATCGTTCAAAGTAATTTTTAGCTCTTAACTTGTTAATCACACTACATTTTCTCTCAACTTTATGAACTTTAAACTAACCCATTTACCACACAACACCGCTTCCAACTTTTATGAGCTTTATTCTTTTATGTCGATTTGTTATTTATTTACTTTCACAAATAACTCAATATTGTCATTTACATATTGGGCTATAGCTGCTGTACTTTGCTCTTCTATTTCAAAAAATTGTTCTTCCAAATCATCAAACTGTTCAAAATCAACATACATAGCAGTAAACTCCTCTTCTGTTGTTTCGCGTTCCAACTCTTCACGATTTAGATCGTAAATGTCTTTGGCCCGATATATTAATTTAGAGAGTTCTTTAGCACCAAAAATACGTAGGGATTTTGCAAGCGGATTATCAAAAGTATAAGAACCATATCCATTCTGTATCAATTGCACAAAACCACCTTGATTAACCTCTTCACGAAAGAAATGGTAGGCCAATAGGGTGTGTTGGTGTCCATTAAGCAAGTGCATATTTTCAGCTGATAAGTTCCCTTCTATTGTCTCTAAATAGATATCGATGATTACTTGCAAAAATTCATCCATCCCTTTAGAACCAGCCTCTTTTAATTTGTTTTCTGCTATTTGTATCATATTATTCTGGATTTATAGAGTAAAAGTACTGATTTGTTGTAAAATTTGAGTGGTTTTTCAAATATATTGTTTTGTTTCACTTGCGAAGCTAAACTAAAAGTTTGCTCCGCAAGTTATTTTAAAAAATCAATTGAGCAAAACCTCAGCACTAT
>CAYFRA010000039.1:0-16489 GCA_964345395.1 uncultured Paludibacter sp.
AGTTTATAGAGTGGAAAGTTTGTAAAGTTCATAAAGTTTGTAAAGTTCGTTAAGAACAATTAGCTATAAGCAGTTTGCAATTAGTGATGAACTAGTTAAAGCTAAAAGAAAGTCCTTTGTGAAACTTAGTGACAAAACTTAGTGTAACTTAGTGGCCTAACTAAAAATGAACCGAATAACTATTGAATATCAACTGAATATCTATTGAATCATAATCCAAAACCTCCCTTTTAGCCTTGTCTCGCTATAGAGGGGTGAGGGGTCGTTTTACTCTTTGTTATACCACACATCATTGAGTTCATCTGCCTTGCGTTTGAACCTGTTTAATATATAGGGGCAAACAGCCTTAACTTGCAGAGAGTTTTCTCTTGCATATCTCACCATCTCATCAAATAACTTTGCTGCTAAACCTTGACCTTCATAGAGCTTGTCAACTTCTGTATGATTGGCAAACATCAACTTATCTTTTATCTCTGTTTCTATTCGTGCAAGTTTATGGCCCTCATTTTCTAAAAAGAAATTGACTTTGTTTCCATCGATTTGAAAATTTGTATTCATTTTATCTGTAATTAGTTGATTTTATTTTCTTTTCTTAAAACAGCAATTATGATTTTGTGAAACTTGCTGTTACAGCTCTTTTTAGTAATAGAAAATCACAAACAGATATCTCTTATATGCCATTTCAAAAAAAACGTGATAACTTTATAAATAAAACAGTTTATAGGCTTTTTATGTTCAGTTTCTACTGAAAAATAATGATTAGAAGGTTGTAGCATAAATGTTTGCTCAATACTTTTATATTTTATAGAAAACTAAAAACCAACCGAATATCTACCGAATTACTAAAAATAATTATATCCTTACTCGTTGCTCCTTGTTCTTTATTAAAAAATAATTCATTCTTCATGTCGAACGGCCGTTCGACTCTACGAGAAAAAATCTTCAATCTTTGCTCTTTGTTCCTTGCTCTTTGCTCTTTATAAACTTTGCACTACAACTCCCCCTTTAGGGGGTAGGGGGCTAACTTTTTTCTTTAAATCAAACAAAAATCAATATCAACAATTGAGCTGCAATAACACGTAAAAACATAGTTAAAGGATAAACCGTGGAGTAGGCTACTGCGGATTGATCATTGACTGCTACTGAATTGGCATAAGCTAACGCAGGAGGGTCAGTGGTGCTTCCCGACATCAAACCCATCAACGTGTAGTAGTTGAGTTTACCAAATTTTCGAGCAATGCTTCCTACAATTAGCAGAGGAATAACTGTTATCCCAACTCCCAAACCTACCCATAGCAAGCCATCGCTTGTAATTACAGTTTCTACAAATTGTCCGCCAGCCTGCAGCCCTACACTTGCCAAAAAGAGGGTGATACCTATTTCGCGTATCATCAAATTGGCACTTAAGGTTGTATAGGTAATGAGTTTAAGTTTGTAGCCAAAACGCCCAATTAGTATAGCCACAATAAGCGGCCCGCCTGCAAGTCCCAATTTGACAGGCATCGGCATTCCCGGAAAATAGATAGGAATACTGCCAAATATAATTCCTAAGAAAATTCCTACAAATATGGTGATAATTGGTGGTTCATTGAGTTTTTTCAACGCATTACCAAGTACTTTTTCAACTTTTTCAATCGCTTCCAATTCGCCTACCACCATCACTCGGTCGCCCACTTGCAAATTGAGATTGGCATCGGCAAGCAGATCAAAGCCAGCACGGTTTACGCGAGTTACATTCACTCCATAGTGCGATCTCAAATTGAGCGAACCCAATGTTTTGCCATTGATGTTGCTTTGTGTAATAACAATGCGGCGCGAAACCAATTGTTTCTCAGACAATGACCAGTCCATCTCCGTTGCTTCGCCTAAAAATGCTGTGATGGCTTCGGCATCTTGATGTGAGCACACCACCAATAAAATATCATCTAAATCAATTTTAGTACTGTTTTGAGGAATGATGTATTTCCCATTTTTCAAGAGGCGAGACACAACAAAACTACGCCCTACCATACTCGTTACGTCATAAAGTGTTTTATTGTTGATCGCTTTGTTGCTAATTTTCAAAGTGATGCGATGTGGTAGGTCTTGGGTGTTTTCTGATAAATCATCAATGGCTTTTGCCTCTTTTTCTAAATTAATTTTGAAGAAAACCCGCACCAAAATGATAGAACTAATAATCCCTACTACCGCCAAAGGATAGGCTACAGCATATCCTAAAGCGATTTGAGGTATCTCGCTTATCTGTCCCGACTCATAAGCCTGTCTCAGTGCCTCCTGTGCAGCTCCAAGTCCCGGCGTGTTGGTTACTGCCCCCGACATCACACCCACCATCATAGGCATACTCACTCTGCCACCAAGCAGGTAATAGAAACCAATGGTTACCACTACCCCCAATAGGACAATGCTTGCTGCATACATATTGAGTTTGATACCGCCCTCTTTGAATGAGGAGAAAAACCCCGGACCAACCTGTAAACCAATGGAGAAAATAAAAAGTATCAATCCAAACTCTTTGATAAAATCGGCTGTAGCGTGATTCACTTCAAAGCCAAAATGGCTAACCGCAATACCCACAAAAAGCACAAATGTAGCTCCGAGTGAAATTCCAAAAAACTTGATTTTGCCAAGTATCAAACCCGCAAAAATCACAAATGCAAAAATCAATATCGTGTGAGCGATACCATCATCATAAAGCAGCGACAATAGCCAATCCATATTTATATATAAAGTTTATTAGAGAATTAAATACTTATTTTCAAAATTGAGCACAAAGATACAAAAACTTAATCAGACTTACTCAATCTATGTAGCTATCTATTGTTCTAAAATCCGAAGTGGTAATAATTAATACGCAATGACGTTTATAATACCTCTTCTTGTTAGAATTACTATCATTTGTTCTCCATTTAATTTCAGAACCTCCTTGTGATAAGCACAATATTTATAAATTTATCAATTTTCTTAAAATGATTTTTTATCTTTGCATTTGCTTATGATTTACTTGGTTTTAAAAATTAATTAACCCGGATTATTCATGAGATTTATTTTAGATGAATTTGAGGCGTCAAACCCTGCAGCTGTACAATTGTACTGCAAAGGGTTTGCAACGAAAAAGGCATCAAAATAAATCCAAGCAAAATTAAAAAATAATAGCCAAGTTTGAGTAATAATTTTCATCATAAAGTTTTACTTATCAACAATATAGATACTAAATTGAGTTTTTGCGGTGAATAATCTGGGTTAAATCATCAATTTGAAATAGTACCGACACAAAATGAATAAACTACTGATATATATTTTAAGTTCTCTGATACTGTTATCTACCTACAATGCTGATGCTCAAAATGTCGAGAAACCGCATTTGCTTGTAGGGATAAAAATAGATGGCTTGCAGGTAAATCAACTAAATGAGTGGTCGAAAAATTTTACTGTAGGTGGATTTAGAAAATTGATGAATGAGGCTCTGTTTTTTGAGAATATCGAACATAACATTGTATCGGCAGGCAATGCAGCTGAATTAACAACTGTTTTTACTGGCACATACCCCTTCTATCACAGCATCACAGCTAACACCTATTTTGATAGGAAACAGAATAAATTACTATCGATTTATAACGACAACAAAGAGCAGGGGATAGGAACTTCGCAGCAACTATCGCCGCATAATATTTTAACAACCACGCTTGCAGACGAAATTAAACTGAACAACCCACAATCAAAACTGCATGTCGTTGCTTTAGATGCTGAGTCGGCTATATCGATGGGAGGCCATCTTGCCAATTCTGTAACTTGGATTGATCGCAGCAATAACCGCTGGGCTACCAGCACATTTTATCACGACGGCTTGAACAAATGGGCTGATTTGATGAATATAGGGAGTGCTTTCAAAAAGTCGAGCAACAATGAATTGGTTAAAGAGCTGACTTTGACTATCCTCAACAACGAACTCAACAACAATCGCCAAGCTACAAATGCTCTTTTTGTTCAATTTAGTTTGAATGGTGAACATAGTCGCTCTCCCAACAAGTCAATTTTGGATGCATATATACAGGTAGATAATATTTTACAAGACCTATTTTACGAAATCAATAATCGATTTGGTGAAAAGAACGTGCTGTTTTTCATTATCGGAAACACAGGAGCTACACATCAGCCTACAGATTTGATGAACAATCGAATTGAAGCAGGTTTTTTCAATACCGATAGGTCCTTGGCGCTACTGAATACATACTTGATGGCGATATATGGTCAAGCCAATTGGATAAGTGGATATTATGGGAAAAACATTTATCTCAATCGAAATTTAATTGAAGAGAAAAAAATAGATTTATTGGAAATACAGCAAAAGGTTGCCGATTTTATGCTTGAATTTGAAGGGGTTCATGATGCCTATTTACTCAATGATATCCGTTTGCATACAGGCGTTAAAGATCCTCGCTACAAATACCACAACTCATACTACAAACGCACAGCAGGCGATGTAATGTTGGTGCTGAAACCCGGATGGTTGGAGGTGGATAATGATAAGCGTCAGGTTGATTCGAGCAATAGTCCGATTATGCACATCCCATTTTTTATGATGGGTTCACAAATAGAGGCTCAAGTCAATAGAGAAGCTTATGAGATGATTGATATTGCCCCCACATTGAGTGAATTTTTAAACATACCCACACCCAATGCTGCTTTGGGTAAAGCTATAAAATGGTAACTTTGAAACACAAACATAAACACAAACACAAACTATTATAATCTAATTAATTAAACTAACATGAAATACAATTTTGATGAAGTAATTGACAGAAGTAACACAGGTGCTATAAAGATTGAAATGTGTGAAAAAATATTTGGCACACGTGATGTTATTCCATTGTGGGTAGCTGATATGGATTTTCGAACACCCGATTTTATTTTAGAAGCGATAAATGAGCGAGTAGAACATCCTATTTTGGGCTATTCGATGCCTTGCGAGCACTATTTTCAAAGTGTTTTATCTTGGATTGAATATCACCACAATTGGAAAGTAAAGCGTGAGTATTTAGGTTTCTTGCCCGGTATAGTGCCGGGGTTGGCATTCGCAATCAATGCTTTTACGCAAGTTAATGATGAGATTATTATTCAACCTCCAGTCTATCCTCCATTTATAGACGTCTCTAACAACAACAATAGAAAATTGGTTTACAATCCACTGAAAGAGGTGAATGGACGGTTCGAGATGGATTTTGATGATTTGGAAAGAAAAATAACCGGTCGCACCCGTTTGTTTATTTTATGTAATCCACACAATCCGGGTGGTCGTGCTTGGGACGAGGAGAGCTTGAAACGATTAGCCGAAATTTGTTACAAACACGGTATTTTGGTGGTGTCAGATGAGATTCACTCTGATATGGCATTGCCCGGTGAGAAGCACACTCCATTTGCTACGGTATCCGAGTTGGCAAAACAAAATAGCATCACCTATATGGCTCCAAGTAAAACGTTTAATATGGCTGGCTTGATAAGCTCTTCATACATCATTCCGAATGAAAAAATTAGAAAACATTTTTCTGACTTTTTGGAAAACTCAGAATTAGCCAAAGGAAATATTTTTGCTTATGCGGCAGCCGAAGCTGCTTATACCCATGGGCGTGAGTGGCTCGCTCAAATGATTGATTATGTGCAAGCTAATGTAGATTATGTGATTGATTTCTTGCGCGAACAAATTCCTCAAATCAAACCTATGGTGCCTCAAGCTTCATTTCTTATTTGGTTGGATTGTAGTGAAATGAATATGGAAACCGATGAACTGCAAGATTTTATGATTTATAAAGCAGGTTTGGGAATGAACAAAGGTACAACCTATGGCCCGGGTGGTGAGCAGCATTTGCGTCTCAATGTGGGTTGTCCGCGTTCGGTGCTTGTTGAAGCAATGGATAAGCTCAAATATGCCATTGACAATCATTTGTAAAAACAATTGCTAAATCAAGATGGATGTTCGCATAGAGGAGTCGTGGAAAAATCGACTACAAACAGAGTTTGATAAACCTTACTTCAAAAGTCTATCAGATTTTATTCGTTTGGAGTATCAAAATAAACAGATTTTTCCACCTGCTCGTTTGATATTCAATGCTTTTGATTCTTGCCCTTTTGATCAAGTAAAAGTGGTAATAATAGGTCAAGATCCCTACCACAATGAGGGCGAGGCTCACGGTCTATGCTTTTCAGTCCCTGATGGGGTGCGGATACCTCCATCTTTACAGAATATTTTCAAGGAGATTCAATTGAGTCTTGGCATTGAGCCACCGAAAAGTGGTAATTTGATGCGATGGGCTAAACAAGGTGTGTTACTTTTGAACGCCACACTCACTGTCGAAGCCAATCGGGCGGGTTCGCACCAGCAGCGAGGCTGGGAAGAGTTTACTGATTCGGTAATACGCATTTTAGCCGATGAGAAAGATAATTTGGTCTTTATGCTTTGGGGTGCTTATGCACAAAAGAAAGCCTCGTTTGTTGATACAAAAAAGCATTTGATTTTGAAGTCGGTACATCCATCACCCTTAGCTGCATATCGTGGTTTCTTTGGCAACAAACATTTTGCGAAAGCAAACGAGTATTTGGTTTCAAAAAACATTTCTACTATTAATTGGTAGAATTGAATGAATTGTGCTATTTTTGAAGTTTTATTTTAATAAACTTGAGTTATGAAATGGATAAATAGAAATGATGATGAGTCAAATTTTGAAGATCGTCGAGGTATGTCAACTGGTGGCAAAGCTGCCATTGGAGGTGGGTTAGGTGCCATAATTGTTATGGCCTTATACTTATTTACTGGGCAAGATTTTTCTCCGCTTGTAGATACTTTTTCAGGGCAGACAGGCACTCAAACAGAGCAATATGATGCTTCACGAGCAAATGAAAATGAAGATTTGAAAGTATTGACTTTGGGTGTGTTTAATTCAGCCAATGATGTGTGGACTGAGATTTTCAGAAACGAATTGGGGAAACAATACCGCAAACCAAATTATGTTGTTTATACAGACTTTACAAATTCGGCTTGTGGAGGAGCTACTCTGCAAGTGGGTCCTTTCTACTGTCCTGGAGATGAAAAGGTCTATATGGATCTCAATTTCTTTCACGAATTAGCGAGTAAATATGGTGCCCCTGGTGAGCTTGCTGTAGCCTACGTTACCGCACATGAGGTTGGACACCACGTGCAAAGATTGTTGGGGATATTGGATGAAATGCAACGACAACGTGGCAGATTATCTGAAAAAGATTACAATGCACTCAATGTCCGCTTGGAGTTGCAAGCTGATTTTTTTGCAGGTTTGTGGGTGCATCATGCAGTCAAACAAGGGGTGATATCTATTGATATGAAAGATGTTGAATCTGCCTTGGCAGCTGCCAACGCTGTCGGGGACGACACATTGCAAAAGAAAGCATATGGTCGCACAATGCCCGACACCTTTACTCACGGCACATCAGAACAACGGATGAGATGGTTTAAGAAAGGTTTACAAACAGGCGATTTCAGACAAGGCGACACTTTTAATGCTCGACAATTATAAAAAATAAAAAACTGCTAAACAAATACCATCAAATGTTTAGCAGTTTTTTTCTGAAAATTTCCAAAACACAAAATTATCAATCCAACATCAACCCAATATCTACTGTATATCAACCGAATATCTATCGAATATCTATCGAATTACTACTGAATATCAACCGAACATCAACTTATCCACTAATCTTCTCAAGCATCTCATCAAATACTCTCTTTTGTAGTGCCCAATCTTTTTCAGTTACGCCATCTCTATATTTTAATCTGGTGAAAACGTGGTGGTGCGAATCTACCATTTCCACTTCTGTTTTACTACCATCGCTATTCTCTACACCTTTCCATATCAACACGGCACTTACGGGGTCGGCTGCACCATCGACAGTAGTTTTATATGTCTTCATAAAACAATCTTTTGGTAGCACAATACCTTTTTGTAAATCTTTTCGGGTTAAGTCAATCAAACCCATCAACTGTTGTAGTGCCTGATAGGGACGGTAGCTATACCAATAACTTATCTCTTGATCATTATTTCCCGACTCCACAAATCCCAAGACAGGTCCTAAAGCATTGACCAATGTCAAAGTTTTATTGGATGAAACAATGATAGGGTCAATTAAGAATACTCCTTTTGGATGATTTTCATCATTAAAATAGCCATCACTAAAGAGATTGATAATCAATGGTGCACCCGTTGACGAGCCAGCTAAATAGATGTTTTTGTAGCCTATTTGTCGTAGTTTTTCATACTCCTCTTTGATTGATGATTGCCAATCTTTCCAAGTTGCCTCTTTGAAAGCTTGATAGTCACTGCCGTGCCCACCCAATAGCACTTGCGAAACATAAAACTTATATTCTCCCATTGTCTCAGACTTTTCTCGCAATTCATCCCATTCAAAAGTGCTTGCCGAAAAGCCGTGTGCAGCAATAATAACAGGCATATTCAAATCCTTAACGGTAGGGTATTTGTAACGCTCGGAGAGTAGATTGTTGATGGGATAGTTGCTTAAATCATACACTTTACCACTATCTACCATATCATCAGTGATGTTGGGCTCGTTGGCACAAGATGTAAATATTAAAAGAACTACAAATAGTGTTTGAATAATATTTTTCATTTTACTTTGTCTATTTAATTTTGTAATACAATTTGATTTGATAAGCTAACGGAAAAAGTGTTCCTGCACCTTGTTTACCATCACTATTGATGATGTTGTAAACAACAGAGCTCGAAATATGAATGGGCAACTTGAAGCTGTAATGTAATCCCAATTCAAACTGTGCCAATCCTGATTTGTTACTCAGCATATCAAAACGAGCATCTTCATAGTCAGCTATGAAGAAACCACCATTCAAACCAGTGCTTAATTGTAGGGCTTTGCTACTGAAAAAATGCCAATCAGCACCGATCGTGTAGCTCTCTTGATTGATGGCATTGGAGTTAATTGCGCTACCTAATCTGCTTGAAATAGCTGCCGCTTTGAGATGTAAATGATTATTCAATAGTTGTTCGGACGAATAATCCAATCCCAAACCATTCTCCCAATAAAGATTTTGGGTTTTTTGCGAAACAACTCCTATTGACAAATTGCTTTGAGCCTGCAATGTTAATGTCAAGCATATCAATAAAAATAAACTTAATATTAGTTTTCTCATAATTTTTCTTATTATTTAATTATTTCATAATTTGCACTTGCTGTCTGACAGACTCTTCGTGTATTGCCATCAAAATAGTTTTGATAAACTCACCACTCATATCCATACTCTCAGCTGTTGCAATGCGGTCTTTTAGTATTTCATCATAGCGTTTGGTTTGCAAAATGGGCATATTGTGTTCCTTTTTATATATCCCTATCTCCTGTGATACCCGCATACGTTTAGCTAAAAGTTCCAATAAATCATTATCTAAGCTGTCAATTTGACGACGAAGTGCCGAGAGGTTTTCTGTAGTCTGTTTGGTATCTCTAATAACCAAATTATCCAATATAAGCGTCAACACCTCAGGTTTGATTTGTTGTGCCGCATCGCTCCAAGCTTTGTCAGGATTGCAATGTGTCTCGATGATTAATCCGTCAAAGTTTAAGTCCATTGCCTGCTGTGATATAGGTGCAATCAGTTCGCGTGTGCCACCGATGTGAGAAGGATCACAGATGATAGGTAAGTCTGGAATCTGACGATGAAGTTCAATAGGAATATGCCATTGAGGTAAATTGCGATAAATCTTCTTTTCGGCTGTGCTAAAACCGCGATGAATAGCACCAATCTTTTTAATACCAGCTTTATACAGTCTTTCAATAGCTCCAATCCACAAATCTACATCTGGATTTACCGGGTTTTTTACCAAAACAGGAATATCAGTTCCAATTAGAGCATCAGCTATTTCTTGAACAGAAAATGGATTGGCAGTGGTGCGAGCACCTATCCACATCATATCAACGCCATTGGCAAGAGCATCTTGCACGTGACTTACATTAGCCACTTCCACAGCAATATAAAGTCCTAATTCTTCTTTTACACGTTTGAGCCACTCAAAAGCTTTAATCCCATGACCTTCAAAACCTCCTGGTTTTGTGCGAGGTTTCCAAACACCAGCACGGAAGATTTTTACTCCTGCTGCTTTTAGCTCAATAGCTGTATTCATAACTTGCTCTTCTGTTTCAGCACTGCAAGGCCCTGAAATAAGTAAAGGTCGTTTTGGGTCTATACCCGGTAATAAAATTGATTCAAATTTCATAATTATATTATTTGTTTTATATATTTTTCTAAGAATTGATTCTATCTAAGGCATTGTTTAATCTCTCTTTTGTAGCACAAAGCGATATGCGTATATACTGCTCTCCATTACTACCAAAAATCAAACCGGGGGTAATAAACACCTGTTTGTTATATAAAATATAGTCAGTCAGTTCTGCTGCATTTTTGTAATTCCCTCTAATTTTTCCCCAAACAAATATTCCAACTTGCTCTTTATCATACTCACAATTGAGTGTGTCCATAATTTCAAAAGCCACTTCACGTCTCTCTTTGTAGATGTTGTTCATCTCGTCGTGCCACGCTTTGCTGTTGTTGAGAGCCTCTACAGCTGCCAACATCATAGGGCGAAACATGCCGCTATCTACATTGGTTTTTACGGCCACTACCCATTGAATAAATTGCGGATTGCTTGCCATCATGGCTATACGCCAACCCGCCATATTATGCGATTTACTCATTGAGTTGAGTTCAATTGCAATATCCTTTGCACCCTCAACAGCTAAAATGCTCAACTTTTTGTCATTCAAAATAAAACTGTATGGATTGTCATTACAAATCACAATCTGATGTTTTTTACCAAATGCTATCAATCTTTCAAACAACTTCATCGATGCGTTTGTTCCGGTCGGCATATTTGGATAATTGACCCACATCAATTTGACATTGCTTAAATCCCTGACTTCTAATGCCTCAAAATCTGGTTGCCAATTGTTTTTTTCATCCAAATCATATTGAATTACATCAGCACCACAAATTTTACTGGCTGACATATAGGTGGGGTAACCAGGATTTGGTACCAAAACAGATTCTCCCGGATTGACAAAAGCCAATGTGATATGCAGTATTCCCTCTTTTGAACCGATCAGAGGCTGAATTTCGTTAGTGGGGTCTAGGACTACTTGAAACCACTCTAAATACCATTTTGCAAAAGCTTGGCGTAGCTCGGGAATACCTACGTATGGTTGATAACTGTGTACGTTGGCTTGCTGAGCACTTTCTATCAAAGTGTTGATGGTTTGCTCAGAAGGGGGTAAATCGGGGCTTCCAACACCCAAATTGATGATATCCTTTCCTTGAGCATTAAGATCGGCTATCTCTCTCAGTTTTTTTGAAAAGTAATATTCGCTTACTGTGCTTAGTCGTTTCGCTGGTTGAATTTGCTTCATTTTCAATTGTTTTGTGATAAATTTTCTCTATTAGTTATTAGCTTTTAGGATAGGGAGCTTCGCGATACTCTCCCAAAATTTGAAATTCATTTGTCAAAGGTTTGATAGCCTCCAACGCTTGACGATACCTTTCGTAATTATCAAAAGTGAGTGCCACGTAAAATTGGTATTCCCACTCGTGTCCGATAATCGGTAGCGATTGAATTTTTGTCAAATTGATGTGATAAAACGATAGGATTGTCAATACTTTTGAAAGACTTCCTTCTTCGTGCGGTAGGGTAAAAACAATGGTCGATTTATTCAGCTCTACACCTCTATTAAGTTTGTAGGCTAAATCAGGTTTTGCAATGATTAGGAAGCGCGTAAAGTTCCTTTTGTTGGTTTCAATACCTTCAGCGATGATCTCTAAACCGTAGTTTTCAGCTGCCAATCTGCTACAGATAGCAGCTCGCCCTTTGATCTTGTTTGTTGCAATTTCTTTGGCACTAAGTGCGGTATCATCGCTTTCTACTACAAGTAAATTTTTGTTGTTATCTAAAAAATCCTCACATTGCATCAGGGCAATGGGGTGGGAGTGTACCTCTTTGATATCTTCTATCTTTTGCCCCGGCAGTACAGCTAAATGGTGTTCAATGCGTAATTTGTGCTCACCAATAATCAAACTGCCACTTTGACGAAGCAAATCGTGGTTTTGAAGCAAACTGCCTGCAATGGTGTTCTCTATGGCTACTACAGCCAATAAATCCTCATCTTCATCCATCTTTGCAAAAAGTTCTTTGAAGGTGTTACAAGGCACTATTTCAATCTCCTCTTCGCTAAAATACTCCAAGGCTGCAATTTGGTGAAAAGCTCCTTTTACTCCCTGAATAGCTACTCGTTTCATTTTAATCTGAATTTTTATAAAAAAAATCCTGCCTAAATTTAATTAAGCAGGATTTGTATATATGATTGATTGATTTATTCTCTTCAACTTTGCATATTAATATCCTGCTTTTAGCTTAAAAAAGTAAAAGTAAAAATAAAAATATACAGACCAAGTTCTCATTTTATCAAAAAAACATTCTTTGTTTAACGTTGCAAAAGTAATATAAATTTTTAATAAACAAATAATTTTGGTTCAAATATTGAAAATTTCTTACATATTTCAATTTGTTTCATAAAAATAGAGTAAAAAGGTCGAATTATTCTTGCCAAACATATGTTTATGATCAATCAGTTAAAAATTGCATTTGCTATCTTGTTGCTCTCTGATTAAGCTTTGAGCCAACTCAGGCCTATCGGTAGTGATAAAATCAATTCCCATTCCCAATAATTTTATAATCATCTCTTCTGAGTTTACAGTCCATGCATTGGTTTTCAGACCGAGCTGGTGGGCTTCCTCTATCCATTTGGGATGTTTTTGAAAAATGGAGTAGTGATAATCTAAACCTGCTGCACCAATCTCTTTCAACTGCTGTGGTGACCAATCTCCATTCAAATAATAAACATCGGATTCGGGGGCAAGTTCGCGAACATGGTAAATGTAGTTGATGCCAAATGCAATATACTCAACTCTTTCACTCAAGCCCTTATTTTTCACCATTTTTACAACTTGTTCAGTCAGCAATCTGTCTTTTTCGGAGCTTTTATGTGATTTGAACTCTACAATCAATTTCATGTTTTGACAAGTCTCAAATGCTGATAAATACTCCTCAAATGTAGAGATGGTTTCACCATTAGAAAGTTTGGCTTGACGAATAACAGAGAAGTTGTGGTCTTCAATGATAAGTTTTTCACCATCAATATCAATATCTGCATCGTGGTTTACAACAGCAATATTGTCAGCCGTGAGCCTGATATCTACTTCCGAACCGTATGCTTCGATTTTACAAGCATTTTGCAGTGATGAAATTGAATTTTGAGCTGAACCCTCTTTCTGCCAATACCCACGATGTGCAATCACTTGCGTTTGTGTGTTAGCCCATAAACTCACAAATAAAAACGACAATAAAAAGATTGGTTTATAAAACTTCATAGTGCTTTGTTTTATTTCTCTGTTTGATATTGAATAACCAACTCACTCACTTTCCGCACTTCATCTGTAGTAACATAGGGATGAATTGGTAGTGAAAGTACCGTATCGCAAAGTTGCGTTGTAACCGGTGTTGAACCTGCATCAAAAGGAATATATTTATTAGCGGTTTGTCCGTGCATTGGCGTTGGATAATAAACCATAGATGGCACTCCATTCTCTTTTAAGAAATTTTGAAGTCCATCACGTCGCTCTTTGCTGCCCATTGTAATGGTGTATTGTGCCCAGCTTGAGTAGTAGCCCTTAGGAATAATCGGCGTTTTTACTACATCTTTCAGCAATTCGGTATAAAGATTTGCAGCGTGATTGATATCTTCTACTTCATACGATTTGAAAGCATCAAACTTAACACGAAGAATAGCAGCTTGAACAGTGTCTAAACGAGAATTTACGCCAATACGCACATTGTCATACTTATACGAACCTTTTCCGTGAAAACGCAACGAACTCATCACTTCAGCCCATTCATCATTATCTGTAAAGACAGCACCACCATCGCCATAGCAACCTAATGGTTTAGCAGGAAAAAAAGATGTAGTCGAAATATCACCAAAACTGCAAGCACGTTTGCCATCAATGGCACCACCAAAACCTTGTGCTCCATCTTCAAGAATCAACAAATTGTATTTATCTGCAACAGCACGAATCGATTTGTAATCGGCAGGTAATCCGAATAGATCAACCGTTATGATTACGCGTGGAGTTAGTTTTCCTTCTGTCAACACTTTTTCAATTGCTTGCTCCAATTTTGCTGCATCTAAATTAAACGTATCTTTATCCACATCTACAAAAACGGGGCTTGCTCCTTCCAAAGAGATAACTTCAGTTGAGGCAAAAAATGTGAAATCAGGAACAAAAACTGCATCTCCTGCTTTTATGCCCCAAGTTTTCAAAGCCAAAGTAAGTGCATCTGTACCATTGGCACAGGTTACACAATGTTTGCTGCCAACATATTCGGCCAATTCTTTTTCTAACTCTTTTACGGCCGGACCCATTATGTATGCACCCGAAGCGACCGTATCCAAAATGGCTTTATCCATTTTGTTTTTCAACACTTCGTATTGTTTTACTAAATCTCTAAATTGCATTTTATTCTATTGTTAAATTTCTACTAAACCATTATCTGTTTCTTTGTATTTTTTGCTGCAATCGGGGCAAGTCAAATCATCTTTTAGACGCTCGCCACATTCGCAGACCCATCCCAACTGACGAGCTGGTACACCAAGCATCAAAGCGTAATCTTTCACATCTTTGGTTACGACAGAGCCTGCAGCAATCATCGCACAACGCCCTACAGTATGTCCACAAACAATGGTTGAATTTGCTCCTAAGGTGGCTCCCCATTTAATCAAAGTTTTGGCATAATTACCGTGTACTGAATAGTGCGAACGCGGCTTGGTAACGTTGGTGAAAACGCAAGAAGGGCCACAAAATACATTATCTTCCAATTCAACGCCTTCATATATAGAAACATTGTTTTGAATACGAACTCCGTTTCCAATTTTTACGTTGTTGGCCACATTTACATTCTGCCCCAAGGAGCAGTTTTCACCCAAAATAGCACCTGTTTGGATATGACAAAAGTGCCATATTTTCGTTCCTTTGCCAATGCTTACATTATCATCTACATAGCTACTTTCGTGTACAAAATAGTCCTTTTCCATTCTATTTGAGATTTTTTATAAACAAGATTTTTTATCTATCAAGCGTTGAGCTTCTTCCAATACTTTGACCACTTCATAGCCAGATTTCCCATCAGCTACTTCAATTTTTTTATCTAAGTTTTCTACAAAATAACGCAATTCCTCTGTGAGAGGTTGCCCTTTTTCGTACGGAATAATTTCGGTAGGATTCTCTACTTTTACAGGCGTACCTTGCTCAAAATCGATATGTTTGTCGTAAAATTTAATCTCTTTTTCGGCAGATGAATCTTCAAAAACAAGCATACCTCTACTACCAATCACAACCAATCGTTGCTCTTTGAAAGGGTGCAACCACGACACAAAAATATGGGCGTGGATATTGCCCGGATAGCTCAATTGTGTCATCGTGTAGTCATATACATTTTTTTGAAGAAACTTGGAACCCTTCGATTCAATGCAGGTTGCTGGTGCACCTACCAAATAATCAAGCACAGAAATATCGTGTGGCGCAAACGACCAAAACACATTTTCTTCAGTTCGAACTGTACCCAAATTCAAACGAGTTGAATACAAATAATATAGATTTCCTAACTTTCCGCTATCTACAACTTCTTTAATTTTTCGGATGGCAGGATGAAACAATAGCACGTGACCAACCATTAAGTTTGAGCCTTTTTTTTCAGCCAATTCTACCAACTCTTTAGATGTATCGGCAGATAATGTCATCGGTTTTTCAACCAATACGTGCTTCCCTTTTTCAATCAGATGTTTGGCAATATCGTAATGAAAAGGTGCAGGAGCAGCAATGGTATATCCATCAAAATGGTGCTGTATAGCCGCATCTAAATCAAGAAATCCAATGCAAGGAAACTCATCAGTTAGCTCTTGCAGTCGATCAGGATTGGTCTCTACAATACCGCCTAAATTTCCCAATTGATGGAGTGTACGAATGTGGTTTTTTCCCCATCTGCCACCACCAATAACACATATTTTCTTATTCTTCGAATTATTTTCCATACATATTTGCATAATATTTTTCGTACTCTCCGCTGGTTACATTGTCCATCCACTCTTGATTGTCCAAGTACCATTTTACGGTTTTTTCAATTCCCTCTTCAAATTGCAACGAAGGCTCCCAGCCCAATTCATTTTTGATTTTGCTTGCATCAATCGCATAACGCAAATCGTGTCCGGCACGGTCGGTTACATAGGTGATTAAGTCCAATGAATGTCCCTCAGGATTACCCAAAATTCGATCCACAGTTTTTATCATCACTTTTATTAAATCAATATTGGTCCACTCGTTAAAACCTCCTACATT
>CAYFRA010000040.1:0-16285 GCA_964345395.1 uncultured Paludibacter sp.
TCCAAACTGTATTACCATTAAAGTCAATCAGTTGCAACTCTAATTTAAGCTTATTGTGGTCGCTCAATAGGTCAGATAACGTATATACATTGATACTGTTGTTTTCCTCAAAGAGAGTAACAGAAAGAGGCTTGTAGGCATCACGTGCGTGATAGTGCAGAGCTTTCCAGTTGCCATAATAATCAATGCCCGACCACGAAACCACTGGCCAACTGTCGTTGAGTTGCCAATATAGTGTACCCATACAGTAAGGACGATTACGACGATGAGCTTTGATTCCTTTACTCATACCTCGTCCTTGCATAACCAAGCCGACATAGATAAAATCTTCAAAGTTTGAAGGAGTGTGATAGTACATGTCCATATAGCCACGTATTGCATCATTACCAATCGCACTTTTTTGATGGTTTGTCATAGTTTCACTTTCGATATCCCATTGGTCAGGAGTAGCAAAACTACGGATTGTTTTCATTTCGGGAAAAGATTGGAAACCATATTCACTCATAAAACGAGGTACTTTTTGATCCAATATCTCGAAAGGTTCACGACCATACCAAACTCCCCAATAGTGGGAATCGCCAACTGTCCAACTATCTTTTATACCCCAATTAGCTAAAAGCGGTGAGGTATGAATATAATCTTTACTGGGATCAAATTGAGCTACCATATCGGGTAATAGCTCTTTGAAAATCTTATCATATCCTATCTGAAACTTACTCATAATTTCTGGCTTATACTTGCGTCCCCACCCCCAATACGAAAGAGCTTCCGCAACCTCATTGTTACCACACCAAAGTGCAACTGAAGGGTTGTTTCGCAGACGTCTAATGTTGTATTCTGCCTCTTTCTCTATGTTTTGTAAAAAACTATCATTATGAGGATAGACTGTGCAAGCAAACATAAAATCTTGCCAAATCAAGACACCCTTTTCGTCAGCTAATTGATAAAAGTAATCATCTTCATAGATTCCACCACCCCACACACGAACCATATTCATATTGGCTTCTAAAATATTATCAAACAATCTGTCATAGTAAGCTTTGTCTTGTTTTGTGGTCATTATTTCGCCTGGAATATAGTTAGCACCCTTAGCAAAAATAGGGATTCCATTTACAGTAAAGTAGAAACTGCCAAACTCATCACTCTCTTTATCTTCAATTTCGTAGTTTAGTTTGATATCTCTCAATCCTGTTTTCACAAACTTTTGATCAATAACTTTATCATCTATAATCAACTCCACTTGAAATTGATATAAATTTTGCTCTCCCCAACCTACAGGCATCCAAAGTTTTGGTTTGCTGATGGAGCTTGGTAAATTGATGGTATTTACCCCTTTTTGCAGAGCAATTTCTTTTTCAATGATTATTGGTTTATCATTTTCGCAGGCGTAAGAGAGTTTGACAACTGCTTGTGTCTCTTTGCTTGGAAAGTAAATTATCTCTATTTGCTTGTCTAACTGTGCCAAATTCTCATCAACATTCAATTGATTTATCCACAAATCGCTGATACGGGCACTATTCACAAATTTCAAATAAACAGGTTTCCAAATCCCCATTTGCACCATTCGCATACCCCAATCCCAGCCAAAATGGTAGGGTGCTTTTCGAGAATAGATGCTCATTCGAGGATGGTTGTGGTCATTGTCAGCGGGATAATCAAAACCTTGCGTAGCATATGCTGGGTAAAGATGCGTTATAGGAGAATAAAAACGGATATAGAGATTGTTTTCACCTTCGATTAGCAGGTTTTTAATCTCTTTTTCATAGGCGATAAACATGTTGTCGGCACTGATGATTTTGGCTCCATTGAGAAACACATCGGCGTGGGTGTCTAACCCTTCAAAATCTATTATAATCTCATCATAACTGAGTTGTTCTTTGCTTATATTGAAGGTTTTCTTAAAGTCCCAATCCTTGTTTTCGATCCATTGTATCAACTCTTCGTTCGTCCCCCAATACGGATCAGGCAGGACGCCAAATTGAATCAAATCACTCTGAACTGATCCGGGAATAGTGGCATCGTACCAAAGGTTTTTATCTCTTTCTGAAAATTGCCAACCTTCATTGAGCGAAATCTGGTTCTTATTATCCCCAAGTGCAGAAAGACAAGGCAACAACACAATTAAAATGAAAAGAAGTTTTATAAATTGCTTTTTCATAAAATCATTCCTCTTAGTTATAGTTATATTAAAATTTAATCTCTCCAAAAAACTCAGGTCGATGAAAATCGGGTTTCTCTGTGAGAATAGGCGACCAACTCAAATAGTGTGCTTGTGGTGTTTTATCACCACATTTGTAAAAATTAGCACTTAGGCTTAAATTCTTTCTATTGGTCTTGATTTTTAAAACGGAAAAAGGAATTTTCACAGTCAATTCCCAAGCAAAATTTCCACTTTGGCTTTCAATCACATTTCGCCCAAGCGAAGGAAGTCTTTCGATACACCTCAACTCCTCATCAGTTAAATATACTTTACCCTCTTTTCGTGATCTTCTTGATGACGCTAAGCAGGTTCCAATACAATTGAACTCAAAATTGTAATAATAATCTTCACCATCTATTTTGCAAAAAAACTCAACACAACTATCTTCACTTACTGGCGATTGATCTTCTGTGTGAATAGCACGTATATGTTGTTCTTCTACCCAAAACTTCAAGAAAAGCGAGTTGTTAGTTCTACAAATTTGAAAATAAGTTTGTGGTTTGTAAGGGTATAATTGAGCCCAATTGAGCATATCAATTTGTTCTCTATCATCCAACTCATCCAAATAGTTTGACACCTGTTCAACAGTTGCATTGTCGAGTAGATTATTACATAAAATATGTAGGCTCTTTTTCATCCTGTGGTGAAATTAATACAATAAAATAAAAATCTTTCAATATTAGTTATATTTCTTCGATTTGACAAGAATAAATGACGTAATTGCTAATATTAAAAGTTTGCACAGAAATTATATAACTCATAATTTGTGTTTTAGCACAAAACTAAGTATATTTGGCAGTTTTTAATTGAACAAAAAGCTTGCTTAGCAATTTCGAATAGCTTTAAAATGTTTTTTGTAAAATATCTAATTTTAGTAATGAATAAGAACTTAAAAAAAATATACACGCTTCTTTTACTTTCTCTATTTTTGATATGTTTCAATGCTATAAAAGCTGACAACAACAAGCCTTTGGTAACTGAAATGATTATAAACAAGGGAGATAGCGTTTTTAGAAATTTGTTTTTATATAACAATGCAAACTTAAACACTTTAGAAACCGTCTATTACGATCAAAATGAGACTTGGCTTAGAGAAAGTCAAAAAGAATGTTTTTATGACGAAAGTGGCAGGAACTTAGAGCATGTTTTCAGAAAATGGAATGGCGAAAGATGGGTTGACTACTACTATATTGAGTTTAATTATGAGAACTTACCAAAAGAAGAAATCACACACTTTGATGTTGAGAACAAGAATCGTATACCCAAAAGCAGATATACTTTGCAGAAGACAGGTGCAAAAAAAATCTTGGAACAAAATTTTATTTGGGAAAATGGTAGTTGGATAAAAACACAAGAGATTAATTTTCAATATAAGGTTGACAAACTTAGTCAGATTGAGATAAAGTTTTTCAATAACAATCAGATGACAGAACAACAAAAGATACAGTATGTCTATGACAATGATGAATTGATGGAGATTGTAGTTCAGGAAAAAATGGGAGATGATTGGTTGAATACTTTGCGAGTTCAAAATTTTTACGAGGATTTTTCTAACTTAAAACAAATGGAAATTGTTGCAAATTGGAATGACATATACTCTTTTTGGGAAAATAGTCAGAAAATCGAATATGAATATGATGATAACAACAAACTAAAAACTGAGCGATTTTCGAATTGGTCAAGCAAATCTTTTTGGTCAAATATATTGGAGTATCAATATGATTATAACGACTCAGGAGCATTGATTGAGAAAAGGCATTATGCTCCAATACATCGTGATTTTAGATTGATTTCAACAGTAGAGTATAAGGATTTTGAATATGAAAAAGCCAGTTTGATAGAAGCAAACAATGAGTTTTGGAGTGATTTCGAAGCAAATACCCCTCTTACTACCATCATTCCTTATCAATTCAACGACAAGCAGAAAACCATTCAAGCAAATCGAATTTTTATCAGCTATATCCCTGTTGACCCCACGATAGTAACTGAAAACAGTACAAACAATAACCTTCTTATCAAAGTTTATCCCAATCCATCGGACGGCATTTTCTATTTCGACACAAATAGTATGAATGATGCTCAAAGTTGGCGAGTGCTTGATTTAAGCGGGAAAGAACTTCTTTCGAAAAAAATAGAAAATAGATCAGGAGTTATTGACCTTGGCGATTATCAATCCGGGATTTACTTGTTTCAAGTAATTACTGATAGTGGAGTCAAATCGCAAAGACTGATCAAAAAATAGAATTACTTAACACTTAGGATATTATTTAAAAACACATACATTATACATTATGAAAATAGTAAAACAGAGCTTTTTATTAATTATGACAGCAGTATTAATAAGTACAAATGCCATTGGAGCAAATCCATTATTAAAACCGTATAAAACGCCTCATCAAACTGTGCCGTTTGACGAAATAAAAATTGAGCATTTTATGCCAGCTTTTGAAGAGGCGATGAAGCAGCATAAAGCTGAAATTGATGCAATCGTAAATAACAAACAAGCCGCAAGTTTTGCAAACACAATTGAGGCACTTGACCGTGCAGGCAGCTTGTTATCGCAGGTTGCAGCTCCATTTTATGCTTTGTTAAGTAATGAAACCAACGATGATTTACAAAATATAGCTCAACAACTCTCTCCACTGATGAGCGAGCATAGCAATGCTATTCGTTTGAATGAGAAATTATTTCAGCGAGTAAAAGAGGTGTATGAACAAAAAAGCAAGCTGAAATTAACGCCTGAACAAACCACATTGCTACAAGACACTTACGATGGTTTTGCCAACAATGGAGCCAATTTAAGCGATAGCGATAAAGAAATTTACCGTTCGCTAAGCAAAGAGTTGAGTATGCTCACTTTGACTTACAATCAAAATGTGCTGAAAGAAACCAATAAATACGAATTGTTGATTACTGATAAGGAGCTATTGAAAGGTCTTCCTAATGACGTGATGGATATGTTGGCCGAAAATGCAGAAAAAGCCAACAAAGAAGGTTGGCTTATCAATCTGAAAGCAACAAGCTATATTCCTGTTATGAAATATGCCGACAATCGTGATTTGCGCCGCGAACTTTATATGGCAAACTCCACAAAATGTATGCTTGGAGGTGAGTTTGATAACCGCGACAACATTCGAAAAATTGTCAATACTCGTTTGGCGATTGCTCAACTTTTAGGACATAAAAACTTTGCCGAATCAAAACTACAACGCCGCATGGCCGAAAACTCCGAAAATGTTTATCAATTATTGAATGATTTATTGCAAGCTTATCGACCTGCAGCTGATGCTGAATATCAAGAAGTACAAAATTTTGCCAATCAAAACGGAGCCTATTTTGATGTGCAAGCTTGGGATTGGGGATATTATTCTGAAAAACTGAGAGCTGAAAAATTTGATTTGGATGATGAGATGCTGAAACCATACTTTGAACTAAACAATGTTCAGCAAGGGATTTTCTGGTTGGCAAACAAGCTTTTTGGACTTAATTTTAAGGAAAATAAAAACATACAGGTTTATCATCCAGAGGTTACAGCTTATGATGTAACTGATAATAAAGGCAATTTTGTGGCGGTATTTTATACCGATTTTCATCCACGTGATGGAAAACGTGCAGGAGCTTGGATGAGTAGTACCAAAAATCAGTGGAAAGAAGGCAAAAAAAATAGTCGCCCACACATTACAAACACGATGAACTTTACTCGCCCTACAGCTTCAAAACCTGCTCTACTTACATTTATGGAGGTAACAACGATGTTGCATGAGTTTGGACATGCACTTCACGGAATGTTGGCAAATAGCACCTACCGATCACTTTCTGGCACCAATGTTTATCAAGATTACGTAGAGCTTCCATCCCAAATATTGGAAAATTGGGGTATTGAAAAGGAGTTTTTAGATCAATTTGCCGTACATTATGAAACCGGCGAAAAAATGCCTACAGAATTGATTGATAAAATAATTGCATCTAACAATTTCAATGTAGGATATGCTACTTTACGTCAATTGAGTTTTGGCTTTTTAGATATGGCGTGGCACACTTTGGAGGAGCCATTTGATGGAGATGTAGTAGCTTTTGAAAAAGAGGCTATGAAGATTGCAGAATTGATACCTGATGTGCCAATGACAGCGATGAGTCCTACTTTTGGTCATATATTCTCGGGTGGCTATGCAGCGGGTTATTACAGCTACAAATGGTCTGAAGTATTGGATGCTGATGCGTATGCACTATTTCAGGAAAAAGGAATTTTTGATAAGAAAACAGCCGACTCATTCAAAAAGAATATCTTAGAATCTGGAGGTAGTGAACATCCAATGGTACTTTACAAACGATTTAGAGGAAAAGAACCAAGCATTGATGCTTTATTGAAAAGACACGGAGTTAATTAAATATCTATAGTAATCAATTTTGAAAAATGAAGAAAAATCTTTTTATACTTGGAATGAGTGTGATGTTTATTGCTGTAGGGCTTGTTGGTTGTGGTAAGAAAGCTTTTAAATCTTTCAATGACTACCCCTTTTACGATGGCGATGATTTAGAATTAACATATACACCAGAAGTTTCGAGGTTTAGAGTATGGTCGCCAGCTGCCGATGCAGTTAAACTGCTGCTTTTTGAGGATGGCTATGAGGGTTCTGCCTACGAAATGCACGATATGAAACCCGATGAAAAAGGAACTTGGCTTGTTGAAATCCCGGAAGATTTGATGGGCAAATTTTACACCTTTCAGGTAAAAATGGGAGAGCGATGGTTAGAAGAAACACCAGGAGTATGGGTAAAGGCTGTAGGCGTCAATGGCAAACGTGCTGCCATTATCAACTGGGACGAAACAAACCCTGCTGATTGGGAAAATGACAAACACATTGTACCTGATCATATAACTGATGCCGTGATTTACGAAGTACATCTGCGTGATTTCTCTATTTCGCCAACTTCGGGCATAGAGAATAAGGGTAAATTTTTAGCATTTACAGAAAAAGCTACTAAAAATGAACACGGCCAATCCACAGGCATTGACCATTTGAAGGAGTTGGGGATTACCCACGTTCATTTGCTTCCATCTTATGATTATGCTTCGATTGACGAAACAAAACTTGATGAAAATGTATATAACTGGGGATATGACCCTCTCAACTACAATGCGGTAGAGGGTGGATATTCTACAGACCCATACAATCCTACAACGCGTATCAAAGAATTTAAACAGATGGTGCAATCTCTTCATAACGAGGGGATAGGGGTGATAATGGATGTGGTTTACAATCACACTTTCACAAGCGAAAACAGCCATTTAAATCTTATGACTCCCGGCTATTTCTACCGTCATAATGAAGATGAAACTTGGTCAGATGCATCGGGTTGTGGCAACGAAACGGCTTCAGAACGAGCAATGATGAGAAAATTTATGATAGAATCGGTTGTCTATTGGGCTACAGAATATCACATTGATGGTTTTCGCTTCGATCTGATGGGAATACACGACATCGAAACAATGAACTTGATTCGTGAAGCCTTGAATAAAGTCAATCCTAACATCATCATTTATGGTGAAGGCTGGACAGCCGCAGGTTCGCCACTTGCAGAAGAGCTTCGTGCCGTAAAGAAAAATGTGAGCCAACTAAACGGAATTGCTGTGTTTAGTGATGATATACGCGATGCACTCAAAGGAAATTGGACCAACAGTTTACCCGGTTTTGTTGCAGGACAAGATAGTTTAGAAAATGCGATTAAATTTGCGGTTGTAGCTTCGACTAATTTCCCCGATATTGACCACACAAAGCTTGTGCATACCAATAAACCATATGCCACTTCACCAACTCAGATTATCAATTACGCTTCATGCCACGATGATATGTGTTTGGTCGATGCTTTGCGAGATAGAAAACCCGAAAATGCAAGTGAAGCAGAGCTTATTCGATACAATAAATTGGCACAAACGGTTGTTTTTACTTCGCAAGGCACCCCCTTTATTTTTGCTGGTGAAGAAATATACCGTGATAAGCAAGGCGTGCATAACACCTACAAATCGCCCGACTCTGTAAATCAAATCAATTGGAATCTGAAATGGAGCAATATTGATGTTTTCAATTATTACAAAGAGTTAATTGCATTGCGAAAAGCACATCCGGCATTTAGGATGACCGATTATAAGATGATGGAAAAACATTTGAAGTTTGTAGAGTTTGCTGTGCCCAATGTAGTTGCATTTACGCTTTCAGACTATGCAAATGGTGATGAGTGGGAGGAGATATTGGTTATTTACAACGGAAACAGAAGAAATACGCCGATAACATTGCCTTCGTCGGGTTGGAATGTAGTGTGCCACGATGGTAAAATCTCAGCAAGCGGTGATTTATTCAAAGTAAACTACACACAATTTGTGCTTGGTGCTTCCTCAGCAACAATTATGTATAAAAACAAGGATAATAATAACAGTGAATTAAACAATTAATCTATGGAACAAACTGAAGATCAAAAGAAAAAATTAGAACTTCCCGAAAATGCCTATCGCAAACTAAAAGATGGCGAGAAGTATGAACCGGTGATGTCGCCCAACAAAGTTTATCCCGAAGTTACTACCTGGTCACTTCTTATGGGCCTGCTTATGGCTGTGGTGTTTTCGGCTGCAGCAGCTTATTCAGGACTAAAAATTGGGCAAGTGTTCGAAGCAGCCATTCCGATTTCAATTATTGCAGTAGGAGCTTCGGCTGCGGCACGTAAGAAAAACGCTTTAGGACAAAATGTAATTATTCAATCTATTGGAGCATCATCAGGCGTAATAGTGGCTGGTGCGGTATTTACTATTCCTGGACTTTATATTTTACAAGCAAAATATCCGGAGATCCAAGTTGATTTTTGGCAGATATTCTTCTCCTCTTTACTTGGAGGCTTTTTGGGTATTTTATTCCTTATTCCTTTCCGTAAATACTTTGTGAAAGATATGCACGGTGAGTTGCCATTCCCCGAAGCTACTGCTACTACTGAGATTCTTATGACAGGTGAAAAAGGTGGAAATCAAGCAAAACTGTTGGTGTTAAGTGGTTTGGTAGGTGGTATGTTTGATTTTATGTTCTCCTCGTTCAAGCTTTGGGCTGAAGAGATTAACTCAAGAATTGTACCTGCTGGAGCTATGTTGGCCGAAAAATTTAAAATGGTATTTAAGTTCAACGTAAGTGCCCTTATCTTCAGTTTTGGCTACCTAATAGGTTTGCGTTTTGCTGTCATTATCACTGTGGGATCATTGCTTTCGTGGTTGGTATTTATTCCTTTGGTAAATGAAATTGGCGTATTGATGGCCTCGGCAAGTGGCGGTGTAAATCCGTTTGCAGCGATGAGTGCTGAACAAATCTTTGCAGAGTATGTTCGCCCGATAGGTATTGGTGCTATTGCTATGGCAGGTATTATCGGCATCATCAAATCATCAGGCGTAATTGGCGATGCATTCAAATTAGCCGTAGGTGGCGGCAAAAAGAGCAAGGCTGCGAGCGAAGAAAAAGTAGAGCGTACGCAAAAAGATATGAAAATGTCATTTGTGATGCTTTTCCTTTTCCTTACACTCATTGCTGTTTTTGTATTCTTACTAATCGGCGTAAAAGTTACCTTGTTGCAAGCTGTTGTTGCCTTAGTTACCATAACAGTGATTTCATTCCTATTTACAACTGTGGCAGCTAATGCAATTGCTATTGTGGGTTCAAACCCTGTATCGGGTATGACTTTGATGACTTTGATTCTTTCATCCGTAATTCTTGTTTCTGTTGGACTGAAAGGCTGGCAGGGAATGGTAAGCGGATTGATTATTGGAGGAATTGTGTGTACCGCTCTTTCGATGGCAGGTGGTTTTGTTACCGATTTGAAAGTGGGTTATTGGTTGGGTACAACCCCTATTAAACAACAGTCTTATAAGTTCTTGGGAACGCTTGTTTCGGCGGCAACAGTGGGAGCTGTAATCTTTATTCTAAATGAAGCTTATGGTTTTGTAGCTACAGAAACTCACCCCGAACCGATGGTGGCACCACAAGCCAACGCTATGGCTGCCATTATTGAGCCATTGATGTCAGGCACAGGAGCTCCTTGGATGCTATTAGCAATTGGTGCCGTTATTGCTGTTCTTGTCAATTGGTTGGGCATTCCGCCTTTGGCATTTGCTTTAGGAATGTTTATTCCATTACAGTTGAATACGCCACTTATTGTGGGAGGTTTGTTAAATCATTTCATCAATAAAAACAAGAAAAATGAGAAATTGACCAATGCACGTCATCAGCGAGCTATACTTATAGCTTCTGGATTTATAGCAGGAGCGGCTCTATTTGGTGTGATTGGAGCTCTGATTATCTTCTTCACCAAAGATGCAAATGCAGTCAACTTGAATGTGTGGACAAATATGAGTGGCACAGGAGCTCAAACTACAGCTTTGTTAGCATTTACAGCCTTGATTGGTTTCTTCTTATGGCAAACATTCAAAGCTAAAGAGGAGGATTGATAAATGCTATCCCCTTTTTGAGTGAGATATAAATAACAATTAATGATAAAAAAGAGAGAGAGAGGGAATATTGGGCAAACCGATTTTCCCTCTCTTTTATTTGTGGTGCGATAATTGGAGTTTGTCCATCGAAAATTAATTTTGACAGCAAACGATTAATGAGGAGTTTTTAAAAGTAAAAATTGTTTTTGAGTGATAAGCATTTAATGATTAGTTTCAAAACAAAAAGTAATTCTTTTTCTTGCTCTTTCTACTTTACAAACTTTCTAACTTTTAGCTAAATAGATCCGCTGACCACAACGTGGTCAAATGTGAATAGCCGTAGGTAACAACCTACGGTAATGAACAATAGCACAATGCCGACTCTGACGGAGTCGAATAATCAATTTCATTCAACTCCTTCAGAGTTGTTATATTCTGCTGATTTATACACCCCGAGTTTCACTCAGGGCTATTCACATTCAAGCCCTTCAGGCTTGGGGTTGTAGTAGTTTTTCGCTCTAAACTTCTTTTGGTTTTATAAACTTTCTACTATCTAAGCAGTCTCCAATTTTTCACAGCTTCTTTCCCCGCTTGATATCCTACATCAAAAATCTCATGGCTTTTCTCCGAATCAAATGTTTCAATATTTCCAATATCAAGAGGCTCAATCAGGTAGTCACACAGCTCTTTATCGGCAAAACTATTGGCTTTGAACATAAAGTGGTAGGAGCGAAGTGCAATATTGATTACACTCTTGCGATACTCATCAGCTACAAGCGGACTGGCATTTACACCGATTACAATATCACACTCTTCGCGGATGGTACTCACAGGAAAATTTTTCAAAACCCCTCCATCTACATAGTGCTCACCATCGATCTGACGAGGCGAAAACAGCACAGGAACAGTTGCCGAAGCCATCACTGCCTCCATCAAATTGCCATTTTTAAAAACAGTGCTCTCACCCTTATCCAAGTTGGTTGCCACTATGCGCAATGGGATAGCTAACTCTTCGAAAGTACGTGCTGTCAAATTTTTAGCGATATGTTTTTCAAAAGGTTCGTTTGTAAAAAAACCACCATCAGGCACTTTGATTTTAGTCATTTTACGAAATGCCACATTATGAAAAATGGAAGCGATGGAGTCAGGCGAATGCCCGTCTGCATAAAGTGCTCCTACAATACCTCCAGCACTCACCCCCGAAATGACATCAGGCTTGATACCCTCCTCCTCCAAAGCTTTCAATACGCCCGCGTGTGTCAATCCTTTGATGCCACCACCGCTAAGGGCTAAGCCTATTCTAAAAGGTTTTTTCATTTCAATTCAAATTATACCTCAGTTATTTGATAACTTTTATATTTATCCATACAAAGTTAGTGTTTTTGAGTGATTATAGCTATATTTGCTTTTAATTTTTAATACTTACCATCTGTTTATATATGTTTGTTGTTTGGCTTATAGTGGGTATATTGTTAGTTGCATTAGGGATATTGGGAGCCATACTTCCCATATTGCCTGGCTTACCTATCAGTTATTTGGGTTTGCTGCTTTTGCATTTTACCAAGGTAATTTATTTCCCTGACAATTTTTTATGGATTGCATTGATTTTGCTGATTGTGGCACAGGCTCTTGATTATTTTGTCCCTCTTTGGACTACAAAATATTTTGGTGGTAGCAAGTGGGGAGTTTGGGGTTGTTTTGTTGGAATGATTGTAGGTATAGCTTTTGGTACATTAGGAGTGATTTTAGGACCAATTGTGGGTGCTATTGTAGGTGAACTTATATCTGGTAAAAAAGCAAATTCTGCAATAAAGTCAGGTGTAGGCTCTTTTGTCGGCTTCTTGGGTGGCATTGTGCTAAAAATGGTAGTTGGCGGCTATTATCTTTTTGAAATATTTACCAATCTAAATATCTAAACATACTATGATAAATATTTATCGTGCTTCAGCAGGATCAGGTAAAACATATACATTGACAAAAGAGTATATCCAATTGCTCTTCGCCTCATATTTGGATGGAAATAAACTTCCTCATCGCAGAATAATGGCAGTAACTTTCACAAACAAAGCTACTGAGGAGATGAAATCACGCATTATCAAAGAGCTCAATGCGTTGGCTACAGATGCGAAGTCTGATTATAGAGCCAACTTGATGGAGGAGTTTAAGCTTTCGGCCACCGAAGTGAATCAACAAGCTAAAACCATCATGATCAACATCCTACATGATTATTCAGGATTTAACATCAGCACAATTGATAAGTTTTTTCAAAAAGTTGTACGTGCTTTTGCTCGCGAGGTGGGTATGAATGGGGGTTACAACGTAGAGTTAGAAAGAGATTACATCCTTCAGCAAGCTTTAGATAATTTATATTTGAGTTTGAGTGAAAAAGAGAACGAAACTTTGATAGAGTGGTTAGCCCAATTTATGGAAGAGAAAATCGATGATGGCAAGTCGTGGGTAATCAAACACGAAATCATCAAATTAGGTGACGAAATATTTAAAGAAGGCTTTCAACAAAAAGCCACACAGGCACGTGATAAGATTTATGACAAAGATTTCCTAAAGCACTATCGGAAAAATCTAATGCTAATTAAAGCCCAATTTGAATCAAAAGTGAAAGAAGAAACTGACATTATAGATTCTCTTTTGGATAGATTTCTTCTTACTCCTGATCACTTTAAAAAAGGTTTTACAACTCAGTTTTATAGCATCAAGAATGAAAAGAATTACGATTTAGATAAACTGAAAAAAATATCTGAGTTTGCTGAAAATGTAGATAAATGCTACACCTCTAAAGCCGAGGAGAGCACTAAAGAGAGTATCAGAGCTGCTTATGTAAGCGGTTTGGGAGATGCTTTTAATCGATTGGTCACAATCATGACAAGTGAAGAACTATCTCATTACAACTCGGCTGTATTGATACAGCAAAATCTCAACACCTTGGGTATTTTGGCTGATTTGTCCGAACATATCAAAATGCTATCTAAGGAACAAAACTTTTTGTTGATTTCTGATACCAATATGCTTTTGAACAAAATTATCGACGGCAGCGATGCTCCTTTTGTATATGAGCGTATAGGCGAGCGTATTCGACATTTTATGATTGATGAGTTTCAGGACACCTCCATACTTCAATGGCAAAACTTCAAACCTCTCATATCCAATAGTCTTGCTGAAAACAACTTCAACATGCTTGTGGGTGATGTGAAACAGAGTATTTATCGTTGGCGAAATTCAGATTGGAAAATACTCAACGAACAGGTAAATAAGGATTTTAACAAAGAGCAAATTAATCATAAAAACTTAGATATCAATTGGCGAAGCGATGCTGAAATTATCCATTTTAATAATCTTTTTTTTGAAAAATCTTCACACATCATTCAAGATAAGTTTAATAGCGAATCTGAAAGTTTAATCACAAGTAATGATAAGCAATTTGATGGTATTGATACAAAAATAATGCACGCTTATGAAGATACTATTCAGAAACTTTCGCCCAAAGCAGGCCAAGGCTATGTGAAAATTGATTTTATTGAGGAAAATGTGAATAAAGAGGAGATAAATAATGAGATATTTAATCGACTCCCAAAATTGATTGAAGAACTTGTCGATAGGGGCTACAAGCCTTCTGATATAGGTTTTTTGGTTCGTTCACGCAAAGAAGCTACTTTTATTACCGAAAAAATGTTGGCCTATAGGCAAAGTGATGAAGCTCGCCACGATTTGACTTATGAATTAGTGGGCAGTGACGGTTTACGCATCAGCCTATCTCGAAGCATCAACTTCATCATCTCTTTGCTACGATTGGTTATCAACCCAAACGATGAAATATCCAGAGTAAACATCCATCAAGAATATCTTGTCTCAAAAAAGAAACAGAGCGAAGAAGAGGCAATTCGCAACAGTTTCTTAGAGAATGAAAATGACAATTCTGCTCAGTCACCTCTCTTTACAGAGGATGAAAACAGGTTTATTGAGCATATCACAAGGATGAGTATCTTTAGTGCGGTAGAGAAAATGATTGAGGTTTTCGATTTAAAATCTTGGTATAATGAAGCTGTTTTTTTACAAGCTTTTCAAGATGTAGTATTCAAATTTTCATCGAAACAAAATAATGATATTCAAAGTTTTTTGAACTACTGGGAAGAGCAATCTCATAAATTTCGAATTGTAATTCCAGAAAATGAAAACGCCTCCACCATAATGACCATTCACGCAGCAAAGGGCTTGGAATTTAAAGTGGTGATTATTCCTTTTGCTACTTGGGAATTTAAGCCTCGACATCTGCATCAGCCGCTTTTATGGTGTCAAACTGACGTTGAGCCGTTCAATAAATTGCCATTGATGCCAATCAAATCGGGCAGTAAATTGATAAATTCGATTTTCAAAGAAGATTATCTCTTAGAGCTCTTGCATCAATACGTGGACAATCTTAATCTTGCTTACGTGGCATTTACACGCGCCAACAGCGAAATGTATTGTTTTGCTACGAAACCAAGTAAATCAAAAATCAATAAAGGAATGATAGAGGTGAGCACAATTTCGGATTTGCTATACAAAGTGATAAACGAATCAACAGAGTGGGCTGAAAATTGGGATGCCAACAACAATCTGTTTGAATTAGGCGTTGCTACAACTCATATTCGAAAGTCGGACGAGAAAAAAACAAGTATTGCTTCGCAATCTATCTACCCCATTGTTGACTCCACCAAGCGACTGAGACTTAAAGATCTACGACCAAAAACATTGAACAATGAAGATGTTAGTTTTATGGATATGAAATATTATGGGATTTTAATGCACGAAATATTGAAGCAGATCAAAACTCCAGAAGATGAAGATCGCATTTTGAAATCTATGCTTTTTGCAGGAAAAATCAACCAAGAGCAACATCAACAAATTCAAACTAATTTAACTCAATTTTGGGCTAACAAACAAGTAGCTTCGTGGTTTGATGGCGAGGGCGAAGTGCTCAATGAAACCACTATACTACAACCTTTAGCTAAGCAATATCGACCAGACCGAGTGATATTGAAAAAAAACAGAGCTACAATTGTTGATTATAAATTTGGCGAAGAACATCATAAAACACATATCCGTCAGTTGCAAAACTATGCTGACTTGCTAAAGAAAATGGGTTATGAAGTGGAAGCTTTCCTATATTATGTAGCTATCGACAAGGTGGTCAACTTGCATTAGGATCAAAATAAACAAGTTGCTCAACATTTGACAAAACCAAATAGTTTAGCAATGTTTAATCTCTTTTTAACAACAAATAGATAGTCGCTAAATTAATCCAGACAGTTTAATTTGCACTTCAACACACACATTTGTCTAAAAAACAACAGTTTAAGATGCTTGGTTTTTCAAAATAAGACTCCAGCAGTTATCCTTACTTTTGAGAGATTTTAATTTAGAATCATTATTTATTAATATACTATTGCATAAATATTTCATTAAAACAAATATTATCTCTATATTTGTCATTTAAGAGTCATTAATCTAGTAAATTAAACCATGGAAATCAATCAGTTAATTAAAGTATTGGATGGAGTTTTAATTAACGATAACATTTTTGTCAGTAATTACACCCACGCTTTCACTTCCGATTTGATGAGTGATGC
>CAYFRA010000041.1:0-10862 GCA_964345395.1 uncultured Paludibacter sp.
AGTTTTTGACGTGCTGGCTCCATCAATGGAGAGTGAAATGCACCTCCTACTGGAAGTTTCAATGCACGACGTGCACCTTTCTCTTTCAAAATTTCACAAGCTTTGTCAATTCCTTCTATCGAACCGGAAATCACCAACTGTCCAGGACTGTTGTAATTTGCAGCTACCACCACATGCTCTTTGTTCACCTCTTCGCATACTGTTTCTACGGTTTCGTCATCCAAACCCAAAACAGCTGCCATAGTCGATGGCTCTATTTCACACGCTTCTTGCATAGCCATTGCACGTGCATACACAAGTCGCAAACCATCTTCGAAACTCAATGCTTTGGCTGCAACCAAGGCTGAAAACTCACCCAAAGAGTGACCAGCAACCATATTGGGCTGAAACTCATCGCCAAGTGCTATAGCCGTAATAACGGAGTGCAGAAAGACAGCGGGCTGCGTTACTTTTGTTTGACGCAAATCTTCTGGTGTTCCTTCAAACATCAAATCAGTGATGCGGAAACCCAAAATTTCGTTTGCCTTTTCAAAATACTCCTTTGCAATGGGCGAATTATCGTATAAATCTTTACCCATTCCAACAAATTGTGCTCCCTGTCCGGGAAAAACATATGCTCTCATAAATAAAATTATTTGTTTTGCGCTGCAAAGGTAATACTTTTTTTAGAAGTAGAAACATTGGTTAAAAGTTAGAAAGTTTATAAAGTCAGAAAGTTTGTAAAGTTCATAAAGTTAAAAAGAACAAAGAATAAAGAGTAAGGAATAAAAAGTTAAAAACTAAAAGCTCGTTTAATTACACGTGTCTTGTAGTCATTTAAATAAAAACAGAGACGAGAATCGTATAACTACTGAATAACAACTGAATATCAATTGAATAACAACAGAATATCTATCGAATATCTACTAAATTACCATTGAACAAGACGCAAAGCTAAATCGTCGTTTTAAGATTTGAAATAAAAAGTGTACTTTTGAACTTCTAAAAAATAGAATCATTATATTTTGAAAAAATGGATGATATATTAAAATACTTCCCGCAACTTACTCAGGCTCAAATTGCACAATTCGAGGCTCTTTATGACTTATATGCCGACTGGAATGCTAAAATAAATGTAATTTCTAGAAAAGATATTGAGAATTTATACGAGCGTCATATTTTACACTCCTTGGGCATAGCTAAATATTTTAGTTTTAAGGATGGCAGTAAAGTCTTAGATATTGGCACGGGCGGTGGATTTCCGGGTATTCCCTTGGCTATCATATTTCCAAACGTACATTTTACATTGATTGATAGTATAGGTAAAAAAATAAAGGTAGGACAAGCTGTATCCGATGCTATCGGTCTGAAAAACATTGAATTAAAACATATACGGATACAAGAAGAGAAGGCAAAGTTTGATTTTATTGTTAGTCGCGCTGTAATGCCTCTGCAAGATTTGGTAACACTTTCGCAAAAAAACATTGAGAAAAAACAACAAAATGCGGTTCCAAATGGTTTGATATGTTTGAAAGGAGGCGAATTGGAGAATGAGTTAGCAGCTTTCAAAAAAATTGTAGAAGTATTTGATTTGAATAAGTGCTTTGAGGGTGAATTTTTTGAAACAAAGAAAGTGGTGTATGTACCTTATTGAGATAAAAGTAGAAAGTTATAAAGTAGAAAGTTTAAAACTAATTGCAAACAGCTTTTTTATATTATGGAAATAAAACAATTTGTATTTAATTTATTGCGTGAGAATACCTATTTGATTTGGGATGAAACCAAAGAGGCGGCTATTATAGATGCAGGTATGCAGTTTAACAAAGAGAAGGAAATAATCAAAGAATTTATCGAAGAGAATGATTTGAAATTAGTTGCTGTTTATAACACGCATTTGCACTTGGATCATCAGTTTGGTAATAAATTTATTTATGACACTTATGGGGTTAAACCTATTGCTGGTAAAGATGATGAATTTCTCTTGGGTACAATTCAAGAGGCGGCTGCCAAATGGGGTATGCCTTATAATGAAGAGCCACAAGATTTAGCAGGATATATTACGGATAATATGGTATTGAAGTTTGGAAATACTGAACTTCAAGCTTTTCACACTCCCGGCCACTCGCCTGGTAGTCATTCGCTTTACAACGCAAAAGCTGGTGTTATCTTCACCGGCGACGTACTGTTTAATGGCTCTATAGGAAGAAGCGATTTTGAAATGGGAAATTACAACGATTTAATGACTTCCATACAAGAGCGACTCTTGGTTTTGCCCGACGAAACAGTAGTCTATAGCGGACACGGTCAAGCAACAACAATTGGCGAAGAGAGAAAATCAAATCCTTTTTTGTAGGAAGTTTGGAGAAATAAAATAGCAAGTAAACAAACTGAGTGAAAGAAATGGCAATATCGGACAGAGATATTTGCCACCAAAACTACGACAAACAAATAGTCAAATGTGATTACCCATAGACTGCAATCTACGGGTAATTAACGATTGCACAAATTCGACTCAGATTGAGTCGAATTACATCATTATCAAATATTCTATAAATATTGATTCCTTATGGGAATTGAAAATACCAATTTTGAAATATAAGCCTAAAATACCGAAAAAACATAGCAGTTCTCTCCCCTACCCCTCCCCGTAAGTTTTTGAGTATCAATTGACCCCTTAAATCAATAATTCAAAAAATTTATAAGCAAATAGACTAAAGTTTTTTATAAATAATTTGAAGTATTTAATATCATTTGTATATTTGCTAAAAATCTATGAAAATTTACTTACAAACTAAAAAAATCTATTATGGAAAACTATTCATTCTATTTAGTACCTTTTGCATCAATTGTGGCTCTCGGTTTTGCTTTTTATTTTTTCAAAGCGATGATGAAAGAGAGTGAAGGCACTGACACAATGAAGAAAATTGCTCAATATGTGCGTGAAGGGGCAATGTCTTATCTCAAACAGCAATATAAAATAGTTGTAGCTGTGTTCATTGTTCTAGCTCTGATATTTATGGTGATGGCTATTTTTGGACTACAAAACAGTTGGGTTCCATTTGCATTTCTTACTGGTGGTTTTTTCTCGGGTTTAGCGGGTTATTTTGGTATGAAAACCGCCACTTATGCTTCAGCACGCACAGCCTTTGCAGCTTCTAAATCGCTTAACAAGGGTTTGCAAATTGCATTTCGTTCGGGTGCTGTTATGGGCTTGGTTGTTGTAGGTTTAGCTCTCTTGGATATTGCTGTTTGGTTTATTATTCTCGATTATTTTATAGAAGATAGTGATAGCGGTCAGAAAATGTTGATTATAACTACCACCATGCTCACTTTCGGAATGGGAGCATCGACACAAGCTCTATTTGCTCGTGTAGGTGGTGGCATATACACCAAAGCTGCCGATGTGGGTGCCGATTTGGTGGGAAAAGTAGAAGCTGGTATTCCTGAAGATGATCCTCGCAATCCCGCCACCATTGCCGATAATGTGGGCGACAATGTGGGTGATGTAGCTGGTATGGGTGCCGACCTATACGAAAGCTATGTAGGATCGATTTTGGCAACTGCTGCATTGGGTGCTTCTGCCTTTATGCTTCAACCCGAAATGCAACTGAAAGCTATCTTCGCCCCAATGCTCATTGCTTCTGTGGGGGTGCTACTCTCCATTTTTGGTATTTTTTTGGTACGCACCAATGAGGATGCCGATATGAAAGGTCTGATGAAAGCACTCAATAGAGGTGTGAATACCAGTGCTTTATTAATTGCTATTGCCACTTTCGTTATACTCTATCTTTTAGCTATCCCCAACTGGGTAGGACTCTCTTTTTCGGTAATTGTAGGGCTTTTTGCTGGTATCATTATTGGTCAATCTACTGAATACTATACTTCGCACTCATTCAAACCTACTCAAAAAATTGCTAAAAGTGGAGAGACTGGACCGGCTACCGTCATTATTGCTGGTGTGGGCACAGGTATGATTTCAACAGCAATCCCTGTTTTGGCAATTGCCACAGCTATTATATTGGCTTATCTTAGTGCAATTGGTTTTGAAATGAGCAATATGTTGGCTGCTGAAAGTTTGAGCAAAGGACTTTATGGAATTGGTATTGCAGCTGTAGGTATGCTCTCCACACTCGGAATTACACTTGCTACCGATGCCTATGGCCCTATTGCTGACAATGCAGGAGGTAACGCTCAAATGTCAAATCTCGATCCCGAAGTGCGTAAGCGAACCGATGCTTTAGATGCTCTTGGTAATACCACAGCCGCCACTGGCAAAGGTTTTGCAATCGGTTCTGCTGCGTTGACGGCTTTGGCTCTTTTGGCCTCTTATATTGAAGAGATAAAAATTGGACTGATGAGAATTGGCGAACAAACCATAACTTTGGCTAATGGCGATGTTATCGAAACCGCAAAAGCTAATTTTGTTGATTTTATGTATTATTACGAGGTGAACTTGATGAATCCTAAGGTTTTGGTTGGCGTATTTATCGGTTCGATGATGTCGTTTCTATTCACTGGTTTGACAATGAATGCAGTGGGTCGTGCTGCCGAAAAGATGGTAGATGAAGTAAGGCGTCAGTTTCGTGAAATCAAAGGGATTTTGGAAGGAAAAGCCACACCTGATTATGCACGTTGTGTTGAGATATCTACAAAAGGAGCTCAAATAGAGATGCTTCTACCCTCTTTTCTTGCCATTGCTGTTCCTATATTTACAGGAGTAGTTTTTGGGGTTTCTGGTGTGATGGGACTACTTGTAGGTGGCTTGGGTTCTGGCTTTGTATTGGCTGTATTTATGGCAAACTCTGGTGGTGCTTGGGATAATGCTAAAAAATATGTTGAAGATGGCAACTTCGGAGGTAAAGGCTCTGAGGCTCACAAAGCGAATGTTGTAGGTGATACAGTTGGTGATCCATTTAAAGATACATCAGGCCCATCGCTCAATATATTAATCAAACTGATGAGTATGATCTCTATTGTGATGGCAGGCTTGACAGTTACTTGGAGTTTATTGTAAAAAATACGATTAATCTGATTGATTAATAATGATAAAAAGGGGGTTGGCTTTGTAACTGACTCCCTTTTTTTGATTTTTCAGAATTTCAATATTGATATCAATTTTATATTGTAAAAGAGAGGGTAACTCAAAAAACAAATAATCTGCCTATGAAATTAATTATTAATTAAATTATAATCGCTAACTTTACGCAAATTTTTAATTTTATTATTTTACAAACAAACAGTTCAATAAATTTAAAGCTATAATTGCTTTTTGCAACAATTTAAAATTTATGAAATCAAAAACAACTTCAAACTTCCAACTTACGGTTTTAGTTATCCTACGTGTTATCATCGGTTGGTATTTCTTGTACGAAGGTTTGGCTAAATTGCTTTCGCCAGGCTGGTCAGCCTATGCCTATTTGGTTGATTCGCAGGGCTTGTTCTCAAATTTATTCAACAGCCTATCACAAAATGAAACTTTGATGCCAATTGTAGATGCCTTCAATGTGTATGGCTTAATACTCATAGGCTTATTATTGATAGTTGGATTATTCGAAAAGAGCAGTATCATAGCTGCTATCCTGTTTTTATTGATGTATTATCTGTCGCACCCAGCGCTGATTGACTCCCAATATATGCTACCCCCTGAAGGTTCATACCTTTGGATCAATAAAAACATTGTAATGATGAGTGCTTTATTCGTTTTATTAGCTTTTCCTACTGCTCAACGCATCGGTTTGGCTCGTTACTTTTTTAATAAAAAAAATAAGAGATAGAAAATATGACAACGCCTGATAAAAACAAGAAAGAGAAAACAACAGAAGAAGAAAACAAGATTTCGCAAGGAAGACGTGAAGCTTTGAAAACCTTGGCTACAGTGCCTGTATTGGGAGCGATGACTTATGGAGTTTTGAAAAAGACCAAAAATGATCATCAAAGTAAGCTTTTGTCCGAAATGTTTCATTTTCAAGGAGAGCCTGAAAAACCTGAGGTATCAAACGAAAATTTGCTACGAATTGGCATTATAGGTGCAGGGCTTCGAGGTATTGACTTGCTCTATGCATTGGGTTTTGCTACGCCACAGCACTTAGATGAGCTGAAAGCTGATGCTGACAAAAACTCACGCGACACCCGTTACAAAGATTTCAAAGAGCAAGATGATTTGAATGTAAAACTCACTGCTGTTTGTGATATTTTTGACACTTATGCACAGCGAGCAATGAGTGCAGGCTCCAACATTTATCGTGAAGGGAGCAATGGCAAACAGGGCGATAGTCCTAAAAGATACCTCAACTACAAAGAGCTACTTGCTGCTGAAGATGTAGATGCTGTTATCATTGCTACACCTGACCACTGGCACGCCACAATGGCAATGGATGCCATCAAAGCAGGTAAACATGTCTATCTTGAAAAGCCCCTAAGCTGGACTGTTCCCGAAACATACGCCCTGCGCGAAATAGCAAGAGAGAACAGCCATGTGAAATTCCAATTGGGGCATCAAAACAGGCAAATTGAAACCAACAAAAGAGGAAAAGAGATTATTGACAAAGGCTTATTGGGTCACATCTCTTTGATCGAAACCAGCACCAATCGTAACGATCCAAACGGAGCTTGGGTATATCCCATACATCCCGATGCCAACCCCAAAACAATAGATTGGAAACAATTTGAAGGTGACCCAAATCGTGTAAAAGAATATTTAGACTATATGACTTCTAAGAATTTGGGTAAATATATAGGACCCGATAAGCGTGATAAATTTAGTTTGGAGCGTTTTTTCCGTTGGCGCTGCTGGTGGGATTATAGCACCGGATTAAGCGGAGATCTGCTTACACATGAGTATGACGCTATCAACCAAATGATGAATGTAGGTATTCCAGATTCGGCTACATCATCAGGTGGTGTCTATTTTTTCAACGATGGCCGCACAGTTCCTGATGTGCTTCATACCTCTTTTGAGTTCAAAGCAAAAAAACTTACACTACTCTACTCTGCCACCTTAGCAAGTCAATTTAACCGTAGCCGAAAGTTTATGGGACATGATGCCACTATGGAAGTGGATAGCTCTATATTCATCACTGCCGACCCACAAAGTGAGCTCTATCGCAAACAGATTGATAGTGGCGAAATCACGACTGATAAACCGTTTTACAGTTATACACCTGGACAAAAAGATCTTGATGCCATCTCATCGCCAACTCAACTCTATTTTGCTCAACGAGGTCTGCTCTACTCTTACGTTAATGGCAAAC
This sequence comes from uncultured Paludibacter sp., assembly GCA_964345395.1. GTDB lineage: Bacteria > Bacteroidota > Bacteroidia > Bacteroidales > Paludibacteraceae > UPXZ01. The sequence continues at coordinate 7,230 of CAYFRA010000041.1, forward strand.
GTTACAATACTACATTTTTACACTTAAAAGAGTGGATTGATGCCATCCGCACCGATAGTGAAACCTCTTGTGGAATCGAAGAGGCTTTTGATGAAGCGATTACGGCTCATATGGGCACAAGGGCTTATTTGGAGGGTAGAACAGTCTATTGGGACAAAGACAAAGAGGAGATTGTCTAAAATTATTAAAACTATATTCGTAACAAATACAAATAGAAACTTAATAATTCAAGAATATTTTTTTATCTTTGAAGATATTTGAAACTAATTAAATTAAATAACTTACATCTTGCTACATATATTCAATATGAGCAGATTAAAACAAAATGCCTATGTCAACAATGTCAAGAAGAAAATTCCTCAAAACAGGTGCAATAGCAGCTGCTGGACTTACAGTTGTGCCATCGTCTGTTTTAGGAAGTAAAGTTGGTAAAATTGCCCCAAGCGATAAACTGAATATCGCCGGAGTTGGAGTTGGGGGTCGTGGGTTTGCCGTTCTAAAAGCGATGGAGAGCCAAAATATTGTAGCTTTGGCTGATGTGGATTGGAAGTATAGCCAAAATGCCTTCAAACATTTTCCAAATGCTAAGAAATACTACGACTACCGCAAAATGTATGATGAACTCGGAAAAAGCATTGATGCTGTGATGGTCGCAACTGCCGATCATACCCATGCCATTATCACTGCCGAAGCGATGACATTGGGTAAACACGTATATGTGGAAAAACCATTGACACACAGTGTATATGAGTCACGTTTGCTAACCAATTTGACTAAAAAACACAAACTTGCTACTCAAATGGGTAACCAAGGTGCATCAGGCGAAGGAGTAAGAAACGTGATTGACTGGGTGCAAAATGGTGAAATTGGCGAGGTGAAAAAAGTAGAAATATTTACCGACCGCCCCATTTGGCCTCAAGGTTTGATGGTGCCTAAAGAGGTTCACAAAGTACCAAAAACATTGGATTGGGATCTGTTTATTGGCCCAGCACCTTTCAGACCCTACAACAACATTTATCATCCTTGGAATTGGCGAGGATGGTGGGATTTCGGGACGGGAGCACTCGGCGATATGGCTTGCCACTTGATGCACCCTGCATTCAAAGCTCTCAATTTGGGTTATCCTACAAAGGTACAAGGTAACTCTACCCTATTACTGACCGATTCAGCACCAACAGCTCAAACTGTAAAATACACCTTCCCTGCACGCGACAATTTACCCAAAGTAGCAATGCCAGAAGTAGAGGTTTATTGGTATGATGGCGGTATTCGCCCTATGCGTCCGGCGGGTATGCCTGATGGCAAAGATCTGTTTGATTCGGGTGGTGGTGTTATTTTCCATGGTACTAAAGACACCTTGATTTGTGGTTCTTATGGCGTTAATCCTTGGTTGCTATCGGGTCGCACGCCAAATGCTCCAAAATCACAACGCGAAGTAAAAGCTTCTCACGAAATGGATTGGGTACGTGCTGCCAAAGAAGATGCTGACGATCGCATTGAAGCAGCTTCATCATTCTACGAAGCAGGGCCATTTAACGAAATGGTAGTAATGGGAGTTATTGCAGTAAGACTACAAGCACTCAATATGGAACTTGAATGGGATGGCGAAAATATGCGTTTTACCAATATCCCTGCCGATGCAATGATTAGAACTGTGATAGAAGATGGTTTCAAAATTCAGGATGGACACCCAACGTTCAATAAAACTTGGACAGACCCTGTCAATGCTCAAGAGTATGCCAACCAACTGATCAAACACAACTATCGTGAGGGTTGGAAACTTCCAAGTATGCCATAGTATTTTTATTTAATAAATTAAACATATATTTCAAATGAGAAAATTATTTTTATTATCAATTATTTTTATCACGGCTGGCTTGATGGTAGCTTGCGGTGGCAAAACAAAACAAACTGAAGAAGAAACTGTGATACCCGAATATGTAGTACTCGATAATCCACAAGTTGATTTGAATGATTTTGAAGTTGATGAAGATGGATATATCGTTCTTTTCGATGGTGAAACATTCAATGGTTGGCGTGCATATGGCAAAGATGTAATTCCAGGCAAATGGACTATTGAAGATGGAACAATTAAATTTAATGGTTCGGGCGGTGGTGAAGCCCAAGATGGTGATGGTGGTGATATTATTTTTAGCCATCAATTCAAAAACTTCGAATTGGAGTTGGAGTGGAAAGTGTCAAAAGGAGGTAACTCAGGTATTTTCTATTTGGCTCAAGAGGTTGAAACCAAAGATCCCAATAGCGGCGAACCACGTATGGAACCGATTTACATCTCTTCTCCAGAGTATCAAGTGTTAGACAACGAAAATCATCCCGACGCTAAATTGGGCAAGGATGGCAATCGTCAATCTGCATCTTTATATGATATGATTCCTGCTGATCCACAAAATTCTAAACCTTATGGTGAGTGGAACAAAGCCCGTATTATGGTTTACAAAGGTACAGTAGTGCACGGTCAAAATGATGAAAATGTATTGGAATATCATTTGTGGACTCAGCAATGGACTGATATGCTACAAGCAAGTAAGTTTAGTGAGAAAGCTTGGCCACTCGCATTTGAGCTTCTGAACAATTGTGGTGGTGAAAATCATCAAGGATATTTTGGTTTGCAAGACCACGGCGATGATGTGTGGTATCGCAATATTCGTATTAAAATATTAGACTAAACACTTACAACATAATAAAGGCAATACTGAAGAAATTTAGATTGCCTTTATTTTTATGCTTTTTATTACAACAAAAATATAAATATAATGAAAACATATTCTATTATCATAAGCACACTTCTGCTTGCACTTAGCTTCACATCTTGCAAAGAGATGAAAGCCAATGATAAAGAAGCAGACAAAAAAGTCTATCTTCAACTATATTCTGTAAGAGATGATATACAAAAAGACTTTGACACCACTATCGAAGCTGTAGCCAAAATTGGTTATGCCGGTATCGAGGCTGCTAACTACGCTGATGGTCTATTTTATGGCTTAACACCCACTGAGTTCAAAGATAAATTGAATGCTCTTAATTTGGAAGTTTTGTCATCTCACACCACCTACTCTTTGGCTAAAAACATCGACGAAACAGACTGGGATGCAGTGTGGAAATGGTGGGATGAAGCCATTGTAGCTCACAAAGAAGCAGGTATGAAATATATCGTTATTCCTTGGATGAACAAACCTGAAACTTTAAATGAGCTGGCTCAATATTGCGATTATTACAATAAAATAGGTGAAAAATGCAATGATGCAGGTATTCGATTGGGATATCACAATCATCATTTTGAGTTTACCGAAATAGAGGGCGTGCTGATGTATGATTATATGTTGGAAAACACCGATGCCGACAAACTGTTTTTTCAAATGGATGTATATTGGACGGTAGTGGGTGGAAAAAGTCCTGTGGAATATTTTAAAAACTATCCGGGCAGATTTGAAATGCTGCATATCAAAGACCAAAAGGAGTTGGGCGAAAGTGGAATGGTTGGTTTCGATGCTATTTTCAAAAATGCTGAATTGGCTAATGCTCAATATATGGTAGTTGAAGTTGAGAATTACAACTACAGCCCCATCGAAAGCGTTGAAAGAAGTTATAATTATCTACAAGGAGCTGATTTTT
>CAYFRA010000041.1:10962-16040 GCA_964345395.1 uncultured Paludibacter sp.
AATAGGCTCACTTCATCAAATGGAGTGAGCCTATTCTATTTTTTCAAATCGACTATTACGATATAACTATCCTTTACGCACAAATTCCGATTTCAACACCATCGATCCAAAACCATCAATTTTGCAAGCGATATTGTGACCATCTGCTTCATCAACCAAACGGATATTTTTCACTTTTGTACCCGCTTTGATTGGCTTTGACTCACCTTTAACAGGTAGATCTTTGATTACAATTACCGAATCGCCATCTTGCAAAACATTGCCATTTGAATCATACACATTGTTGGCACTTTCCAACTCTTCTGCCAATTGTACTGGATTCCACTCATAAAAACATTGTGTGCAAACCATCATTTCACCATCTTCATAGGTGTATTCTGATTCACATTTAGGACAAACTACAGCTTCACTCATTTACTCAAACATTTAATAGTTAATAATTTCAAGTACAAAGATAAGCCTTATTATTCTGAATCTAAAATATTGCCTATTTTAGAACACCTTGCGGTAGATATGGCAATAGGGAGTACCGTTGTTTTTATCATAATACTCTTGATGATACTCTTCGGCTTCCCAAAAAACGTGATTTTTAGCACTCGTCAGCTCTGTTGCAACTTTGTAATCTTTCGTTTCTAAAACCTGAATTAGCTTTTCGGCAAGCTCCTTCTGTTTATCATCATTGTAAAAAATTACAGAACGATATTGCTCGCCTATATCGGGTCCTTGTCCGCCCACTTGGGTGAAATCGTGTGTTTCAAAATAGAGTTTCAATAAAGTTTCGTAATCAACTTTTGAATTGTCAAACTTGACCTGAGTTACTTCTACATGCCCAGTTGTGCCAGTGCAAACCTCTCTGTAGCTTGGACTATCTACATGTCCGCCCATATATCCCACCTTGGTTTCGATAACACCGGGCAATCGCATCAAGTGGTATTGTGTGCCCCAAAAACAACCAGAGGCTAAATAAGCTATTTCCATACTTTCTTTTGTTTTAGGAATAAATTTCATTGAAATTGAATTGACACAATGACGCGTATTTTTGTCGGTAAAACCCTCACCCAAAAACACATGACCCAAATGAGCTCCACAATTGGCACATAAAATTTCTGTTCGAAAACCATCTGCATCAACTTCACGTTTTACAGCATTGGGTATCTCGTCATCAAACGAGGGCCAACCACAGCGGGCATCAAACTTATCTTCGGAACGGTAGAGCGGAGCATCACAACGCTTGCAATGGTAAGTTCCTTCTTCATCAATATTTAGCAGCTCGCCAGTAAATGGTCTCTCGGTGCCTTTATGAAGGATGACTTGCTCCTCTTCGGGTGTCAGTGGGTTGTATTTCATATTTTCAGTCGTTTGTTTGGTTATTTCTTTGTTGCTACTATGCAAACTACGTACACAAGCAGATGTAGCAATAGCAAAAAATGAAAAAATAAATACTGCTTTGAATATGGTTTTAGTTTTATTTATATTTTTAAAACTCAAAAGCATAATTTACTATTTTATAAATTCTCATTATTCTCATAATAGTTAATAAAAGCTTGATTGAGCAGTTTAACCCCTCCAATGGTCGGATAGTTGCCTGTGAAATACCAATCGCCTAAGTGATTGGGGCAAGCTTTGTGCAGGCCTTCGATGGTTTGAAAAACAATTTCCACCGGACAATCAACATCTTCTGGAGTTAGTATTTTTGCTATTTGATCAGATAACTCCTGCAAAGTAAAAGGTTTATAAATTGCCTTCACGTGGTTAACAAATTCAGCATCGTTATTGTTTTTCTGCTCTTTGCATTTGCGATAAACCTCGTCGATGTGCGACTGCATATTTCGCTCTTTGAGAAGTGAAATAGCCGCTCTGAAAGCAGCAAACTCACTCATTTTCGACATATCGATACCATAATAGTCAGGATACCTCACTTGGGGCGATGACGAAACAATCACTATCTTTTTGGGTTCTAAGCGACTGATGATCGAGAGGATGTTTTGTTTCAAAGTTGTTCCCCTCACGATGGAGTCATCGATTACGACCAATGTATCTTTTTTGCCACGGCGAATGGAGTTCCACGTTACGTCATACACGTGCTTTGCCAAATCGTTGCGTTCTTTGTTTTGAGAGATAAAAGTACGCAATTTAATATCTTTGATCAGCACTTTTTCGATATGTGGATCGACACCAGTAATCTGTTTTACTCCTTGCACCAATCCATAAAATGCCACCTCTGCCGTATTGGGTATAAATGAAAATACCGAATTATCTAAATCACCATCGATAGCGTTAAGTACCGATTGTGACAATGAGCTGCCCAACAGCTTACGCTCTTCGTAAATATCCACATCATTGCCTCGCGAAACGTAAATACGCTCAAACGAGCAAGCTTTCAAGGGGCTTTTAGGAATACGGATTGTATCTAAATATATTTTCCCATTGCGTTTGATGATGATAACTTCGCCCGGTTGCAACTCTTTGATATCCTCTTTGTTTACCCCCATCACTGTTTGCATAGCTGCTCGCTCTGAGGTAACAACCGCAATCTCATCATTGTAGTAATAAAATGCTGTGCGTATGCCATCGGGGTCGCGAAATGCAAAAACATCACCGTGACCAAGCACACCACTCATCACATATCCCCCATCCCAATATTTTTCCGATTTGCGAATGAAAGATGGGATATCTAATTGTTCCTCAATTTTATGGGTAATTTGAAGGTCGTTGGAGTATCTTTTTTTAATCTCATTATACTCGGCTTGCACTTCATTATCCAATTTGTTGCCTAAGGACTCTAAAATCAAAAATGTATCTGCTTTGTTGCGAGGGTGCTGTCCTTGCTGCGTTAGGCGTTCAAAAAGATTGTCCACATTGGTGAGATTAAAACTTCCTGCCAACAATAGGGTGCGTGCTTTCCAGTTGTGTCGTCTCAAAAAAGGATGTACATAGCTCACTCCCCTCCAATTGGTGGAGCTGTAGCGTAAATGTCCTAAATAAATTTCGCCTGCAAAGTCCAAGCACTCTTTGGCAACTACGGGATCATACAAATCTTTGGTGCCGTTCGACTCCTCAAATGTTTTTCCTATTTTACCAAAAATATCTTGAATGGCATTTTTCCCTTCAATACGATCACGCCACACATACTCCTCGCCAGGAGGCATATCCAACTTCACTGTTGCCAATCCGGCACCCTCTTGCCCTCTATTGTGTTGTTTCTCCATAAGCAGATACATTTTATGCAAACCATATTGCCACGTACCGTACTTATTTTTGTAGAACTCTAAAGGCTTTAGCAGCCTTACCATCGCGATACCACTCATTTTTTATCGAAATTAATTTTGCTATAAAAATTCCTTTATTTATCTCTTTTATCAATCGATCAGCTTAATTACTGTTCTACCTCTGATTTGGCCACTCAATATTGCTTCTATGGAGTGAGGCAATGCCTCTAAAGCAATCTCTTGATGCAGCGACTCCAAGTGGTCAAGTTTCCACTCATTAGCTAATTTATGCCAAAGAACTTGTCGCAAAGGCATCGGATAGTTTTGCGATGATACGCCTATGAGCGATATGCCACGCAAGATAAATGGAAACACACTCAAATCTAAATGAGTAGCCGACACACTGCCGCAAGTGGTAACAGCACCCAATGGTTTCAAAGATTTGATTATATTTTCTAAAGGAACACCGCCAACGGTATCAATGCCCCCTGCAAACTGTGATGACAAAATAGGTTTTTTATCCATTGCCATAAACTCATCTCTACTGATGATCTCTTTGACACCCAAATCTCGAAGAAATTGATGTTCGCTCGCCTTGCCTGTTACAGCCACCACATCATACTGTAAATGATTGAGCAGCGCAACCGCCATAGAGCCTACCCCACCCGTTGCACCTGTAACAATGATTTTGCCATCCGTAGGTTTCACCAATTCAGATAGGCGTGTGAGCGATATACCTGCTGTGAAACCTGCTGTACCGATGATCATAGCCTCTTTGAGCGTCAATCCCTCTGGCAAACGCACAACCCACTCGGCGGGCACACTGATATATTGACCGAAACCACCTGCCGTATTCATCCCTAAGTCATAGCCCGTAACAATCACCTTGTCGCCCTCACTGAACTGCTCGCTCTTGGAAGAGACCACTATCCCAGCAGAGTCGATGCCCGGTGTGTGAGGATAGTTTCTTGTAACTCCTTTATTGCCTGTGGCAGAGAGTGCATCTTTATAGTTGAGTGAGGAGTAATGAACCTGAATCAAAACCTCATTTTTATGCAGATCATCTATCTCCAACTCTTCAATTTGGCTTTTATATTTCTTGTCAATCTCCTTTACTACCAATGCTTTGTATTTCATTTTATTTCTCAATTTGTTGTATTTACGCAAATAAAAAGTTGAGCGGCCACTCAACTTTTATATCTATTTATAATTTCTTATCTGTTTCTTTTTCAGCAAGCTTTGATTTCATAGAGCAAGTGCCATTGAAAACTGCACCTGGCTCTATTGTCAAAAATTTGGTTTTGACATCACCTTCGATCATTGCAGTTGCCCACAAAGAGAGAGAGTCGGCGGTGATGTTGCCTGTTATTTTTCCAATCACTTCGGCATTTACGCATTGGAGTGAACCTCGCAATACCCCTTTTTCGCCAATAATTACTTTAGCTTTACTTATTATGTTGCCATCAATCTCACCGTCTAATCTGAAGTCATTGTCAATCTCCACATCACCAGTGATTTTTGTTCCTTTGGCAATAATGTTGATCAAACCATCACCATAAGCAGTTGATTTGCCATTCGCATCTTTTTGTTTAGCCATTTGTTTCTCATTTTTATATTATGCCTTCAAAATTAGAAAGAATTTGTCATACCGTGAAATATATTAAAAATCTTTATAGCTTTTTGAAGTTGAAAGTTGATAAAGTTTTATAGAATAAAGAATAAAGAATAAAGAGCATAGAGCTTCTTTAAGTAGGCTTGAACAATAAGTGATTAGTTTTTAAACTAAAAAAAACTAAAAATCAACCGAATAACCATCGAATTGCCATTGAATTGCCAAAACTAATCATATCCTTACTTTTTGTTCCTTGT